>NZ_KI271762.1:0-66182 GCF_000469445.2 Oscillibacter sp. KLE 1745
AGGCGATGCGCTCCGCGGCGGAGGGACCCGCCAGCCATGCGGCCGCGAGATACAGCGCCCGGCCGCCGTCCAGGGGCCGCACCGGCAGCAGGTTGAAGAGGCACAGTGACAGATGGGCTCCCGCCGCCACCCAGGCGTGGGCGCCCCCCAGAACCAGCGCGCACAGCAGATTCACTGCTGGCCCCGCCAGCACCGCCGCGATCTCCCCCGGATAGGACAGGCGGGCGGCGGAAGTCATCAGCTCCGCCCCAAAGACGCTGACCTGCAGCTCCCGCACCCGGGCCCCCAGCAGCCGCAGCACCAGCAGGTGTCCCAGCTCGTGGAGCGCCGCGGCGGAGAGGATCACCGCCAGCAGCTGCCAGCCGTTCACCAGTGTGAACCAGGCCGCCAGCAGCCAGAAGCCGCCGGAAATCCGAATCCGGTCACGCCAGCGAGACATAGTAGATGGGATTTAGGTACTGGCTGCCCTCGTGGAGCTCGAAGTGCAGATGAGGCCCGGTGGCCACGCCGGTCTCCCCCACCTCTGCGATCACGTCCCCCTCCTTCACAGAGGCGCCTGAGGAGGCGATAATCCGGCTGCAATGGGCATACAGGGTGGAGTAGCCCCCCTCGTGGGCAACGGTGATGTACTTGCCGTAGCTGCTGCTCTCCCCCACGGCGGTGACGGTACCGTCGGCAAAGCAGCCGATCTCCGTCCCGGCGGCGGCGCCGATGTCAATACCATAGTGGAACCGCTCCTCTCCCTCCACCGGGTGCTCCCGGTAGCCGAAATCAGAGGTGAGGGTGCCCATCACCGGGGTGCAGTAATCAAAGCCCAGCAGGGCCTGTTCCAGGCACACGTTGTCCGGCAGGTTCTGGTCGGAGTAGAGGACGTAGGCCAGGGTAGACGCCTCCGCCGCGCCCTGGGATGCGGTTTCCGCAGTCTCCGCTGTCTGATCGGCCTCTGCTGTCTGCGCGGTCTCTGCCGTCTGGGATGCTGCTGCGGGCAGATCCAGCCAGCCGTCGCTGCTGCCGGTCCCGGTCCGGAAGGCCCGCAGGGGCGCGATGGCCGCAGGAAGCTGGAGAGACACCGCCTCTCCCCCTGCCGGGGCTGACACCTCCACGGCGGAATCCTCCTGAGGGTCGAACACCGCCTGATACATATCCTGAAGGGCTACGTCCACATCCGCTTCGCCGCTCACGGCCCGCCCCACAGCGGAGAACACGGCCTGCACATCGATGTTCTGTTCCAGCATTCCGGTGAGCTTGGCATTCACCTGGGCCATGCGTCCCGGCAGCAGGAGCTTCACCGCCACCAGCAGCACAAAGATGCTGCCGCAGGCCACTAGCTGGATCAGATGCCGCCGCTCTCCCGGAGTCAGAGTTTCCCGTTTTCCCCGCTGGACCCTGTGCGGCGCAGCCGGGGTACTCCGCCGCCGCCTTTCCGCCGCCCGATGCTGGGACGAGACGGTGCCGATCCGCCGCCCAACGTGCCGTGCCGCCATGACGCTCCCTCCCCTGTCGGAATCTATTCCAAACTCTATGCGCCGACCGGGCGGGATATGCGTCTTTGGGAATCGTCTGCCCCCGCCGAAAAAGAGACCGGGAAGGGGCTCCCTTCCCAGTCTCTTGCACTTGCCCGCTTTGCGGGGCGTTATCCCAGCAGGCCCAGCATCGCCGCACACAGGGCCGTCCTGTCCCGGATGGAGGGGATGCGCACCCGCTCTTCCGTGGTGTGGATCTGTTCTGCGATGGCGGAGAGGGCGTCCACCGTGGGGACGCCGTAAGTGGAGAGATAGGCCCCGTCGGTGGCGGCGGGGTCCGCGATCTCCTCCGGCTCCCAACCCAGCAGCTCCGCCGCCTCTGCCGCCCGGAGATAGGCGCTGTGATTGGCGGCGTTCCGCTCCATGGCGGGGAACAGCGTCCGGTAGGTGACCTGCACCTGGCAGCCCTCCACCGTCACCTGGTCCGCCATGCTGTCCAGCCTGGCCTGGATCACCGGGAAGTCCGCGTTTTCCGGAATCCCGGCCACGCAGAACTCCCCCCGGGCCTCTCCGGCCACCACGCCGTTGGGCCGTCCGCCGGAGATGGGCGCCACATTGTAGTAGATGCCCTTCTCATAGTCGTTGAAGCTGTATAGCCGGATGATCTGGTGAGCCAGCTCCAGCACGGCGCTGCGGCCCTCCAGATACGCCTTGCCCGCATGGGCCTCCCGCCCCGCCACGTCGACGGTTCCCAGAATCACCCCCCGGCGGGATGTGACAAACCGGGGACGTCCGTCCCGCTCCCGGCCGCCCTCGAACACCAGGGCCAGAGTCGCGTCCTGCGCCTCCCGGGCGTAGACCTTGCGGCCGGACCGGGAGCCGGTCTCCTCGTCACAGGTGAAAAGGTACGTCAGCTCCCAGGGGGGCAGCAGGCCCGCCTTTTTCAAAATCAGCGCCCCGAACAGGGAGATAAGGACGCCGCTCTTGCAGTCCCCGGCCCCCAGGCCGTGGGCCCACTCCCCTTCAATATGAAAGTGGTGCTTTTCCGCAAAGCCGGGGCCGAACACCGTGTCCAGGTGGGCGGCCAGCAGCACCTTTCCCCGGGGCTGTTCCGGCCGCACCCGGGCCACCAGATGGGTCCCCAGACCAGGCTCCGTCACCCGCTCTGTCCGGGCCCCCAGCTCGGAGAGCACCGGCTCCAGCAGCCCGGTCACGGCGGCGTTGCCCGCCTCATTGCCGGTGCCGCTGTCGATGGCGCAGATCTGTTCCAGCAGCGCCAGCTGGCGGGGCAGCATCTCCTCCGCCCCGGCCCGGACGATCCGGGCCAGTGTCTGTCTCTTGGCATCCTCCATCGGCCGTGCCTCACTCCGCCAGCAGGTCCACCATGACCTCCGCCGGATCGAAGGCGGCGTCGATCATGCCCACCTTCTGGAGCCAGTCGATGTTCTCCTGCCACACGGACACGTCCTGGGACAGGAAGGGCGCGTCGGCCGTCTCCATGATGGGCAGCAGCACATCAAAGCTTCGCCGTTCCACGGACTCCGTCAAGGGGAAGTTCTCCTCGTCCTGGTTGGCCAACAGGAGCCCCAATGCCTCCTCCGGGTCCGCCTGCATATCGGCAAAGCCCTTCTGACAGGCCCGCAGGAACCGAGTGTACTTGTCCCGGTTGGCCTCCAGCTGGTCCTCGCCGGTCACCAGCATCAGCGCGTAGTAGTTGGGTACGCCGTAGTCCATGACCTCCATGTAGTCCACGGCGAAGCCCTCCTCCTCCAGTGCAGGAACCTCGTGGTTGATGAAGCAGCCGAAGGTGGCGTCCACATTTCCGGTGGTCATGGCGCTCATCAGGTCAAAGCCCACGTCGATCAACTCCACGTCATCCAGCGTGGCGCCCACAGTCTCCAACATCTGGCCCACCGCCACCTCGCCGAAGCGGGTGCCGGAGTAGCCGATGGTCTTGCCGATCAGGTCCTCCGGGGTCTTGATGTTTTTCTCCGCCAGGGCACAGACGATGCTGATGGGCTGCTGGACCACAGCTCCCAGCACCTTCACCGGCACGTCCTCATTGGCCCTGGCGATGATGGTGTCCTCCTGATAGTAGAAGCCGATATCCGCCCGGCCCGCCGCCGTCATGGTCAGGGGATCGCTGGCGTTAGAGGGGAACAGGATATTCACCTGCAGGCCCTCCTCCGCAAAGTAGCCCTTCTCCTCCGCCTCGTAGAGGAAAGCATGGACGGCGTTGGGATACCAGTCCAGCACCACGTCGATGGTCTCCAGCTCTCCATCGTCCTGCCCGTCCGCCGTGTCCCCGCTTCCGCCGGAGGAGCAGCCGGTGAGCAGCAGAAGCGCCGTCAGCAACAGCGCAAGTTTCTGTTTCATCATCAATCTTCCTTTCTTTATAAACTGGATCCAGGTGATTCCTGCGGGGCCCGCCCCGCAGGTTTCAGGACTCTCCCCTCCAGCGGACGAACCGCTTTTCCAGCAGGTTCACAACGGCCACCGCCAGGATGGCCGCCGCGGACAGCAGCACAATAGGGGCGAACACCCCGGCGCCGTCCAACTGGGTCATCATGCGGCGGGAGAAGTAGCCCAGGCCGCTCTTGGCCCCCAACCACTCGCCGATGGCCGCGCCGATGATGCTCATGGGCACCGCCATCTTGACGGCGGAGAAGAAGTATGGCAGGGCGCAGGGCACCTTGATCTTCAAAAAGATGTCCTTCTTCGTGGCACCGTAAGTCTCCAGCAGCTCCGCCATCTCCGTCTTGGCGGAGCGGAGCCCGTCGTACACTGTGATGGTGATGGGGAAAAAGGTGATGAGCACTGTCACCAGCACCTTGCTCCAGATGCCGTAGCCGAACCACAGCACAAAGAGCGGTGCGATGGCGGTGGTGGGAATGGTCTGGGACACCACCACGATGGGATAGATCATCTTGCGGACCAGGTCGCTCTCGTCCATCACCACCGCCAGGGCCAGGCCCAGCACCAGAGAGATCCCCAGGCCGATGGCCGTCACCAGCATGGTGGCGGGCAGATGAACGGTGAAGAGGACATCCCGCAGCTCCCACAGCTTCGCCAGGATCTGGGTGGGAGACGGCAGGATATAGGCCGCGTCTAATCCCATGGCCCCCGCCTGCCAGAGAATCAACAGGGCGAAGAGAAAAATCATGGCAGGTAGATTTGCTTTACAGGTCTTTTTCATGGGGTCACCTGCTTTCGCAGAAGGTCGATGAGATGCTCCTTCAGCTCCACCATCTCCGGCAGTTTGAGGCAGGAGCGGTCCCGCGGGAAGGACGCGGGGACCGGAATCTCCGCCAGCTCCCGGATGGGGGTGCGCTCCACCACCAGCACGCTGGAGGAGAGGAACAGCGCCTCCTCCACGTCGTGGGTGATGAAGAGGATGGTCCTCTTGTGCCGCTGCCACTGGTCCAGCAGCCACTCCTGCATGGAGATCCGGGTGAGGAAGTCCAGGGCGGAGAAGGGCTCGTCCAGCAGCAGCAGGTCGCAGCCCGTCAGCATGGTGCGGGCAAAGGCCGCCCGCTGCCGCATCCCGCCAGAGAGCTCGTCTGGCATCTTGCTGCCGCAGCCGGCAAGTCCCACGTCGGCCAGCGCCGCCTCCGCCCGGTCCCGGCGCTCCGCACGGGTCAGCTCCCCCTGGATCTCCAAGGGCAGCGCCACATTTTCTCCCACGGTTCGCCAGGGGAACAGCAGGTCCTTCTGGGGCATATAGCCGCAGTAGTGCTTGCGTCCCACAATGGACTTCCCCTCCACCAGAATGGTCCCCGCCTTGGGCTTTAGCAGTCCGTTGGTCATGCGGAAGATGGTGCTCTTTCCGCAGCCGCTGATGCCGATGATGCAGTGGAAGGAGCCGGGTTCCACGGCAAAGCTCAGGTGGTCGATGATATCGAAGTCCTCGCTGGGGTACTGATAGGAGACGTTCTGAAATTCCAGCATGGTCATCGCTCCAGCGTCCAGGCCATCTCCCAGAAGCCCAGCTCATACCGGCTGCAGTTGACGAAGATCTCCTCCAGCCGCTGGTATTCCGCCTCCGTGCAGCTCTCCGCCAGGGTGTCCATCAGCTCCACCAGTGCGTCGTTGGTTTTCTGGTAGTCCTCCCCCGCGTAGCTGCGGATCCACTCGCCGTAGAAGGGGTGGTCCGCCGCGCCGGGGATGGCCGCCAAGCGCGTGCCGATCTCCGCATAGCTCCAGGAGCAGGAGAGGATGGCGGCGATGATCTCCGCCGGCCCGCCCGCGGCGGCACAGGAGAGCATGTAGTGGGTATAGGACAAATTGGAGAGGGCCGGCTGGACAGAAAACACCTGCTCCTCCGTGATGCCCAACCGAGCCATGTAGGCCCGGTGGACCTTCATCTCCCCGCCCAGAATCGCGTCCACATTGGCGGAGAAGGTCCGCATCAGGCCGGGGTCCCGGGCCTTCACTACACCGTAGGCGAACACCCGGGCGTAGTCGAACAGGTACAGATAGTCCTGCAGCAGGAACCACCGGAACTTCTCCAGGTCCAGGCTGCCGTCTCCAATCCCCCGGACAAAGGGATGGTCATGGCACTGCTCCCAGATGGGATGGGCGGCCTCGTACAGCCGCTGTGTCGTTCTCATTCGTATTCCTCCTATCCAATGGCCGGTCCGCCCCATGCAAAAAGGCGGGGTCCCCTTTGGGACACCCCGCCTTCGCTCCAATCCTATCTCTTCCGTGCGGAAGAGACTCCGCACGAATAGCTTGTGCTGCGTCCCTACGTTGGCATTACCCACATCAGGTCAGGTCGAGGGACCGGCCCCTCATCTCAGCCTCCTCGCGGAAGCTCCCTTGCACGTTTTATTGTAAAAGCCCGTCTTCTTTTTGTCAATAAATTTTTCCCGGTTTTCGGTAAAAATCCCGCATTTACACCAGATGCCGCTCGATCTCCTGCCGGGTGGGCAGGGAGGGGATCGCCCCTCTGCCCTGAACACAGAGCCATCCGCTGACGTTGCCGTACTCCAGCGCCTCCTGCACCAGCGGCTCCGTCAGCTGCTCCGCCTGGGTGACACCCCGGAATCGCATCTGAGACAGCATTCCGCCCCAGAAGGCGTCTCCGGCGCCGGTTGCATCCGCGCAGTAGGCCCGCCGACCCGGGACAGCGAGGCGCCGCCCCCGGAAATATCCTCTGGCACCCTGACCGCCCAGGGTCAGCACCACCAGCGTCAATCCGTACCGCTCCATAAGGGCGGGCAGCTCCGCCTCGCCCCCCAGCATATCGGCCTCCTCCTCCGAGATCTTCAGCAGATCCACGTCCGGCAGGATCTCCCGCACCTTTGCGGCGCAGGCCTCCTGACTGCCGTTCCACATCATGTCCCGGTAATTCACATCAAAGCTCACCAGCCTGCCCATCTCCCGACCCAGGTGCAGGGCCTTGGCCGTGGCCTCTGCCGCCGGGGAGGCGGAGAGAGAACACGACCCGGCGTGGACGATCACCGTGTCCCGGATGTCCGCCTCCCGTACGTCCTCCTCCCGAAGGAACATATCCGCCCCAGGCTTGCGGACAAAGGTGAAGCTCCGCTCCCCTTCCTCCGTCAGAGAGACAAACGCCATGGTGGTGACCGCCTCCCGGCAGGGCTCCCGCCGGATACAGCGCACCCTGTTTTCCCGGAGGGTGCCCAGCAGGTACCGCCCGAAGTCGTCATCCCCCACAGAGCAGCACATGGCCGCCTCCAACCCGTTCCGGGCGGCGGCGATGGCCACATTTGCAGGGGCGCCCCCGGCGTTTCGAATATAGCTTCCGGGCTCACTGCCCGGCAAAAAGTCAACTAGCATCTCGCCAACGCTGTAAAGGTCCACCAGTGGTCCTCCTTGTCTGAGGTGGTTTTGCAATCATTCGCATCGATTATTAAACCATTTCCAGCGTTCAATGTCAATCGTTTAGCTGATGTTTTTATAGGAGAAAAATGTACTTTTTGTGGGATTTCCGATATTGCGGCAAGCCGCCCCGGGAAATCACCCGTTTTGAAGAGGTAGCTCCCCCGAGAAGATCCGGGCGATCCCGCCGCAGGCCGCCCCCAGAAGCGCTCCCTCCCCCAGGAAGCGCGGCTTTCTCACCAGGACTCTGCCGCCCCCATCCGCTGGGCGCAGGCGGGCAATGGCGGATTCCAGATCCGCTACGTGCCGGTCGGTCCAGCAGAGTCCGTCGCCGCCCAGCAACACCAGTTCGCTGTTCAGCAGATTCAGGGCGCTGGCGATCCCTGCAGCCAGAAAGTCCACGGTCTCCCGGAACACCCGGTCTACTTCCCCGCTGCCGGTTATCCGGCAGAAATCGGCGTAGGAAGCCTCCAGTCCCGTTCGATGATACAGTTTTTTCAGCACCTCCGGCGAACGAACGTACAGCTCCAGGCAGCCACGGCCGCCGCACCGGCAGGGACGGCCACCGGCGCAGATGGTGACATGGCCCAGCCCCAGGGGCCGTCCTCCCCGGCCCCTGCACAGTTGCCCGCCGCTGAGGACCGCGCTGCCCACCCGGTCCCCCAGGCTGACAAACAGCACGTCCCGGCAGTTCCGGGCCCTGCCGAACAGGCTCTCCACCAGCAGAGCGCTCTGGCAGGTGTCCTCCAGGAATACCGGGAGGCCGTACCGCTCCCGGACTGCCGGACGCACGGATTCCGAGGGACACATCTGCTCCCCGCCGGGCCGCCAGGGCAGGTCCGCCGCCAAGCCGATGGCCCGTACACCAGCCGTCCCGGACAGCATCTTGTCCAACAGCCTGAGAGCGGTCTCCCGCCGCACCGCCTCCGGAGCGTCCTTCGGCAGGTCCGTGCCAGCCCGCCGGAATACCCGGAGGTCCAGCCCGCACAGAACACTCTCACAACGGCCCGGGAGGAACGCCACGCCCGCTGCCTTCGGCGCTTCGGGTGAGAGCCGGAGGCGCACGGGGTTCCGCCCCGGCTCCTCGCTGCACACCACCTCGCTCTCTCGCAGGACATCCCCGTCGATCATCTCACCCACGATATTGGAGATGGTCATTTTGCTCAAGCCCGTTCTCACCACCAGATCCCGCCGGGTCCGGCATGCGCCGGTGGCAACCATGCGCAGGACCAATCCGCGGTTGTCCCGCCGGTTGTCTCCGCTGTTTTTTCCCGCTTTCTCCAGCATGACCTGTCCTTTCCCGCGATGCCTGTCAAACCTCCCGTGCCGGAGTTGGCCTCCGGCATTCTTCATTTGTTTACTATATGACGCTCCCAGAGGCCCGTCAAGAAAAACCGCTCCCCCACCCGGAGGAGCGGTATAGGACATCATCTAAATTCTGTCCCATATCACCGTCCCAGCAGGGCAGCCCCGCCCAGCAGCACCCCATAGACTATCGGCTGGTGGAGCATATATACCGGCAGGGACTGCCTGCCCAAGGCACACAGGGGCGGACACCGGAGCGCGTCCGGATCCAGCCGCTCCATCGGCCCGGCCAGCAGGCGGCGGAGAAAATGCCCCGCCAGGAACAGGAACAGCCAGGGCAGCAGGGAGAAATAATCCGTGGAGAAAAAGTCCGGCGGCGGAAATCCTATGTACGCCGTCAGCAGATTACGGTAAAGTCCCTCCGGTACCGTTCCCAGCGTCCAGTCCTCAAATCCCAGCGTCCCCTGGTTCACGTTCCGCAGCAGGGTGAACAAGGCCGCGCTGGCGGCGAGGCCCACCCCCACAGGTACGTGCCGCAGCAGTTTTTCCAGTGGGACCATCAGCAACATGCAGGAGCCGATCAGCGTCAGCACGCCGAACCAGATCTGCTCCTCCGGCATGAAGAGCACCGTCACCAGCGTCACCACCCAGCCGCAGCCGAACACCGTCAGTCCCCTCCGGAGGGGCCGCCGCCCCAGGCTGAAGCAAAATCCGGAGAGGAGGATAAAGGTCCAGCAGATGCTCTGCTGCCAGATGTACGCGCCGGTGCCCCGGTACCAATCCCAGTCCGCGTGGAACAGATACACCAAGTCCCAGCAGGCGTGATAGGCGATCATGCTCACCAGCGTCAGGCCCCGCAGGGCATCCAGGGAGGCGATCCGCCTTCTGGGCCGGACCAGTGTCCGAGTCCCGCTGTCTGCTGCCATCTTCCGCTCCTCCTCTCCGGCGACCGGCGGAACCGGTCGTCTATCTCACTCCGGGGTCAGCCCCGGTGCTCCCGCCGGTACTCCGTGGGGAGCTGTCCCGTCACATCCTTGAATGCCCGGGTGAATTTCCCCTGGCTCTCGTAGCCCACGGCGGCCGCGATGGCGGCGATGCTCCCGCCGCTCTCCCGCAGCAGCTCCATGGCCCTGCGCACCCGGTACTCTTTCATATAGGTGGCGATGGGCAGGCCGTACACCGCCTTGAACACCTCCTTCAAGGTGGAGGTGTTCAGCAGATACCTGTGGGAGAGCTCCTCAATGGTGTACCGCCGGTCCAGGTGCTCGGTCAGCAATGCGTGGATCTCCTGGATACGCGCCGTCTGCTGGGAGCCGTACCGGGTCAGCTCCCGCCCGCCGGACTCCAGCCCCTCCAAATACAGCAGCAGCTCCTGGAGCTTCAGCCGGAGATAGGGCAGCCGCCGCATCTCCGGCTGCCGGTACAGGGGCCGGAAGATCTCCTCCAGCTCCGGTCCCGCCGGAAGGGCGAAGGTCCCGCCTCCGCAGAATTTTTCCGCCAGCCTCTCGGCCTGGAAGTCCGCCTCCGCCAAGATGGGGGGCGGCGACTCCGCCAGATGGGTCAAATCCACGCAGATCATCAGCCCCGCGTACATCTCCGCCGGGAAGTGCATCACAGAATCCGCGCAGCAGTCCGCACTGTGGAGGGACAGATCGCCCTCCCCCAGATAGACCGACATGCCGTCCCGCAGGTCCCAGCCCACCCGGCCCAGCCGGCAGTGGTTGATCTCCAGCGTGGACCGGGCCGCCTCGTGCCGGAAGGCGGCATAGGTGCCCAGGACCGTGTTGAAGGACGCCTCCACTCCCGGAAAGACCGGGTAGACCTCCATCCGTCCCCGTCCATCCGTCTCTCCCTGAAATGTCCCGGTGAACAAAACCCCAGGTTCGGCCGCAGAGCGCCCCACGATCTCCATAGTCCCCTGCGGCAGCTCCGCCAGAGCCATCCGCAGGCAATCCGCTTGCTTCATTCCGCCGCTCCTTCCCACCTCACGCCGAGGGGCAGGCAATCTCCACCATCGCCTCAATCATGTGGTGCAGCAGCTGGGCCCGCTCCGTCTCGGCAGCCTTATAGTAGACCTCTTTCCCGTCCCGCCGGCTGACGATCAGGCCGCCGGCCTTCAGCTGCTTCAGGTGGTGGGACACCGCCGGGGAGCTCATCTCCACCATGGAGGAGAGGTTGATGACGCACTCTTCACAGTGGCACAGCAGCCAAAAAATCCGGATGCGGCTGCCGTCCCCCAGCTGTTTGAAGATGTCAGCCACTGTCTGGAAATCGTCCACGCTGGGCATCTGTTCTAGCTCCCGCTCCATGGACTGTCCATGGTCGTGGGGCAGCTTCTTTTCTTCCATCGGTCGTCCCTCCTTCTGGTTTTGTATTCTACCACACCCCGCGCCATTCTGGAAGAGCGAAAATATGCCGCCCCGCATTGGCCCAATCGGAAGGAGTTTTTGCCCAATCGGAAGATTCTCTCCCTCCCCCGTTGACTTGGGGGGCCGCCCCGTGTATGATAAGACCATAGATTAAATAATTGCTTAATCGTTTTGCTCAATTGCTGAAGGGAGACTTTTATATGAAAAAAACCTATAAGATCGATGTGGACTGCGCCAATTGCGCCAACAAGATGGAGGAGGCCGCCCGGAAGACCGAAGGCGTCCAGAGCGCCACCGTGAACTTCATGGCGCTGAAGATGATCGTGGAATTCGCGGAGGGGCAGGACCCCAAGGCCGTGATGGAGCAGGTCCGCAGAAATTGCAAAAAGGTGGAGGACGACTGCGAAATCTACCTGTAAGCGCGTTTTTCAGGAAAGCACCCCCTCCGGAGGCGGGGTGTTTTCTTTCCCAAAACAATTAAACGTTTATTGAATTATCAGCCGCACGGAGCGGCTCAGATCGGAAGTGAACCTCATGAATAAAAAGCAGAAAATCATGCTGATCCGCATTCTGACAGCGGCGGCCCTGCTGGCTGTCCTGCATGTTCTCCCCGTCACAGGCTGGATGCGGTTTGGGCTGTACCTGATCCCCTATCTGATCGCAGGTTACGACATCCTGCGAAAGGCCCTGAAGGGCATCCAAAACCGCCAGGTGTTCGACGAGAACTTCCTGATGGCCGTGGCCACTGTGGGCGCCATTGCCCTGGCCCTGTACGAGCGGAGCGGGGATTACACCGAGGCCATCGCCGTCATGCTGTTCTATCAGATCGGCGAGTGGTTCCAGAGCTATGCAGTAGGCCGGAGCCGCCGGAACATCAGTGAGCTGATGGACATCCGCCCGGACTACGCCAACGTGGAGCAGGACGGGAAGCTGGAGCAGGTAGACCCGGACGAGGTGTCCATCGGCACCGTTATTGTGGTCCAGCCCGGCGAGAAGGTTCCTATCGACGGCACTGTGGTGGAGGGCGCCTCCACCCTGAATACCGCCGCCCTCACCGGCGAGTCCCTGCCCCGGGAGGTCCGGGAGGGGGACGAGATCATCAGCGGCTGCGTCAACATGACCGGGCTGCTGAAAATCCGTACCACCCGGGAATTCGGCGAGTCCACGGTGTCCAAGATCCTGGACCTGGTGGAGAACGCCTCCTCCCGCAAGTCTCGGTCGGAGGACTTCATCTCCCGGTTCGCCCGGGTGTATACCCCCGCCGTGTGTTTCGCCGCCCTGGCCCTGGCCATCCTGGTCCCTCTGGCCCGGACGCTCCTTCTGGGCCTGCCCGCCGGCTGGAGCGTCTGGGTCTACCGGGCCCTCACCTTCCTGGTGGCCAGCTGTCCCTGCGCTCTGGTCATCAGCATCCCTCTCAGCTTCTTTGCCGGCATCGGCGGGGCCAGCAACGCCGGCGTACTGGTAAAGGGCTCTAACTATCTGGAGACTCTGTCCCAAACCAAAACGGTGGTCTTTGACAAGACCGGCACCCTGACCCAGGGCGTGTTTGAGGTCAACGGCATCCACCATCATGAGATGGAGAACGAGAAGCTGGTGGAGTACGCCGCTCTGGCGGAGAGCGCTTCCAGCCACCCCATCAGCAAAAGCCTGCAGCGGGCCTATGGCCGGGAGATCGACCGCAGCCGGGTGACGGATGTTCAGGAGATCAGCGGCAGCGGCGTCATCGCCAAAGTGGACGGCGTGGAGGTAGCCGCCGGCAACGACAAGCTGATGGACCGGCTGGGCGTGCCGTACATCCCCTGTCACAGCGTAGGCACCATCATCCACATGGCCGTCGGCGGGAAGTATGCCGGACATATCGTCATCTCCGACGTGGTGAAGCCCCACGCCCGGGAGGCTGTCCAGGCGCTGCGGTCCGCCGGTGTTCATAGGACCGTCATGCTCACCGGCGACGCCAAGCCGGTGGCAGACCAGGTGGCCCAGTCCCTGGGCATCGATCAGGTTTACGCCGAGTTGCTCCCCGCCGGAAAGGTGGAAAAGGTGGAAGAACTGCTGCTGGACAACTCTGAGCGGGGAAAGCTGGCCTTCGTGGGGGACGGCATCAACGACGCCCCGGTCCTCAGCCGGGCGGATATCGGTATTGCCATGGGCGCCATGGGCTCCGATGCCGCCATCGAGGCCGCCGACGTGGTCCTGATGGATGACGATCCCGCCAAAATCGCAAAGGCCATCCGGATCTCCCGCAAGTGCCTGCGGATCGTCTATGAAAACATCGTCTTTGCCATCGGCATCAAGCTGGCGTGTCTGGTGCTTGTGGCCCTGGGGTTCGCCAATATGTGGCTGGCCATCTTCGCCGATGTGGGTGTGATGATCCTGGCAGTGCTCAACGCCATCCGTGCGCTGTTCGTCAAAAAGCTGTGAACGCGGAAAGCGCCCCGTCCAAGGCTGCACGGGCATGTCCCGGAGTCCGGCGGCAGAGCCCCAGGCAAAGGCAGCCCTCCGGTCAAGCGTGAAGGGACCAAATCCGCACAAAAACCCGGCGCCGGGAATTCCCGGCGCCGGGTTCTGTATGTACAGACCAGGTCAAAATGCAAAGAGTAAATGTCATTTCAGTAAAATTGAACACGGCCATGACGTTCCCTGCTTATTGGTGAATAGCCTGGAATTCCGTAGGGAACTGCAGCTTATGTGATCACAAGATTTTCAAATCATGTGTTCTTTTCTTTCCTGGTGTTTTCAAACACCCAGAATATAGCGCCCAGAATCACAATCCCACCAATTATGGAGCTTTTGCTCAGGGTCTCTCCCAAAAAGGCATAGCTGAACACGGCAGTGAACACAACACCGGAATACTGATAGATGCTGACCTCAGAGGCCGGGGCCTGCTGATAAGCGTATGTCAGGAAGAACTGTCCCCCTGCCGCAAAGACGCCGATCAGCAAAAGCATCACGAATACCTTTGGAGACGGAATCACCAGATTCGGCAGCATCATCAGTCCTGCGCAGACCGTACTCAGTGCGGAAAAGTGGAAGATAATCGCAGATGGGTGCGTGAAATTTTTACAGTAGGACAACATGGTGTAAGCCATGCCGGATACCACCGCTGCCAGCAAAGCCGCCAGAAGCGGGAACGGGTTGGAGTCGAAGGACGGCTGCATGGCGATATATGCGCCCACAAGACACAGGATCGTTGAGGCGATCTTGACGGGAGTGATCTTCTCCTTCAGGAAAATACCGGCGAGCAGTGTGACAAATACCGGAGATGCCCGGTTCAGCATAGCTACATCCGCTTGGCGGGCGTGACCGGCCGCATAGAAGAAGAGCACGATCCCCAGAAAGCCGAAGAACGACCTTCCCCAAAGCGCCCAGCCTCCTCGTTTGATCTCCTGAAAAACCTGCAGGTTTTCCCGTCGGACCATAACAGCTGCAATAATCAGGCTGACAAGATTGCGGAAGAAGGTCTGCTCAAATGTCCCCACCTCTTCAGAGCTCAATTTGACAAATACCTGCATGATGGAAAAGGACAGCGATGAGACCAGCATCAAATATATAGCTTTGGTTTTTTTGTTTTTCGTAATCAGTCTCTCCTTTTATATGGCAACATACAGCGTGGCCGTCTGCACGGGAAATCAGCGCAGACGACCGGAATACACTTCCGGTCGTCTGTTCCGATCCCACCCGGGGCCTGCGCAGCAGAAATCAATAGTCGCCGTTGTAACTGGTTCCGTGGGGCGTTGTCCAGCTATAATCTCCCAGCTTTTCCGCCTTTGTCTCCTCGCCGTTGGCCACACGCAGAAGCAGCTCGTAAAGCTCGCGGCCGCTTTCTTGCAGGCTCAGTTCCCCATACAGCATGGGAGCTGCGGAGTAGTCGATCATGTCCTCCAGCGCCGTCGCAGTCTGGGGGTTGCCTGTGATCTTGATGGTCGTCATACATGCGTTGCCGATGGGGTTGCCCCGCCCAGTGGTGAAGAGGCAGATATGGCATCCGCTCATGGCCAGCGTGGTGGACGCATAGGCATCATTGGCGCCCTGTGCCTGGTTGATGCCCCAGGCTCCCGCGCCGGGGACCGGATCACCGCAGTCCAGGATCCCCAGGATCCGGCGATGTCCCTGGGTTTTGAAGCTGCCCAGGTTCTTCTCGGTCATAGTGGTCAGTCCGCCCGCCTTATTGCCGGGAGTGGGATTGACCTGGGAGAGGCCCTTACCGCCTCTGCGGGTGCAGTCCTCATTGAAGAAATCTCCGATATCCATCAGGCGCATGCCGATCTCATAAGAAGCCGCTGTGGTGGGATAGCCGCCGCGGCCACAAACCTCCACCGCTCTTCCGCCGGCGGACAGGTGCATATCGATTGCCTCACCCACCACCGGATTGGCGGACAGGCCGCTGGTCCAGTCAGATCCGCCGTTATAGCCGCCGATAATCAGTCCGCTGAGGGGGCAGGGTTCGCGCTTCTGGGCCTCTGCCTGCCGCTTCAGATCCTCCACAGCTGCAATCCCGTCCTGGATGGCCTTGGTGACACCGCCGTCCGCCTGGATGCTGATATTCACCACCGGCCGGCCAGTCTTACGGATCTCCTCCGCCACATCTTCAGGATCTGTCTGCTGGCACCCCAGGGACAGCAGTACCACGCCAAAGGTGTTCGGGTGCGTGCCGGTTGTGATGAATCCTCTGCGGGTCCGCTCAAAGCGATCCGGAAACTCACCGCAAGCCGCATCGACAAACGTGGCGGGGACATTGCAGGCAGCAGAGATCCGCTGCGCCGCATTGTTGGAGCACTGAACCAGAGAGATCACCACCACCTGGTTCCGGATCCCAAAGGAACCGTCTGCCCGCTTATAGCCCATGATCGTCTCCGGCAGGCCCAACTCTTCCTTTTTGTATTTATGGTGGATCGTGTAATCCATGGCATCCGGTGCCATGGAGCGATAGTAAGCACGCTGTTCCCGGTTGATTTCCTCAAAGTCATCGTAAACATTGTGCTCATGTACCCAGTCTCCCTTTTTGATGAACTGGGTGGCCACGCCGATATGTACACCATACTTGATGATCTCGGCTCCTTTTTCGATATCAGTGCGGGCGATTTTGTGCCCCTCTTTGATATATTCGTTGGCCGTGATCTCCTCACCAGCCACTAGTGTGCACTCACCCGCCTGGATAGGCTCTACGGCAACTGCGACGTTGTCGCTCTCCTCAATCAGCATGCTTTTTTTGTACATTCCCATTCTTCCACTCCTGAGAATTCTTTTTGCATTACCATCGGATTCATCCGGCTGTAAACATTATTGACTGCAAGCTCTACTGAACGCCTCTGAAAAAACTTTTCAGCAAAGCTTTACCTGAATGTCCGCAAAGCCGTAGCTGTCCAGATGCTTCCGGATCTTCTCAACAGCTTCCTGTGCACTGAGGTTGTCCATAGGCACTACCTCTATACGGCATTTACCGGACGCCGGGACAATCGTTTTACTTCCCTCTCCGCTATATCCAATATCTAGGTCCACCACGTTCAGAGCTTTGGCTCCATTTTGGCACAGCCCATCCACAAGAACCGTCTCATTCTCGTTTTTCATGGTTCCAAGCGCCCAAACCAGGCGCCATGCGGCACTGGGAACGATTGCTGCGCTCATAGAGTGCACATCGCTGCTTAAAATTTGAAGGCTCAGCTCCACCTGGATGGCATTTTGAGTGTTTTCCATGTCTGTTTCCTCCTCTTCTCTCAATCAATCCATCGTTGCAAAGTTTTGGAACACCAGCACACTGAGTTTGGCACCCTTGATATAGTGGTCGAGATCCACAGACTCATTCGGAGCATGAGCGCGGCTGGCATCATCCATACAGCCGTAATGTACAATGGGGATTCCTGTGGCTTTGACGACCCGCGCCATCCCACAGGAGCCTGGAATCATGAGATGCACATCTGCAGGCATTCCATAGACCTCAGCCACATCCTTAATAACTGCCTTGGCCAACAGAGAGTCGGGTTTGCCTCGATAAGGCAACGTAGAATGGCCTTCGATGATCTCCAAATCTTCAAAGCCATGGGCATCCAGGTGATTTCGCAGTTGCCGCATCAGTTCTTCCGGTTCCTGATTGGGAACTGTGCGAATATCCATTTTCACCGCAGCACTCTTGGGCATGCCAGTAACCGGATCGATTTCCCGGAAGTACAATCCCTGAATATTCATAGACGGCTCTGTGTACAGCTTTTCTTTCAGAGCATTACCGGTAAGATCACGGACAAAATGATCGATGCCATTCATCTTCTTCATGGCCTCTTCATCATAGTCATTATTCAGGACAAAATTGCGCTCATACTCAGTCAAGGGAGCAATGCTGTCATCAAAATGGTCTACGGTAATATAGTCATCTGCATTCTTCATGGAATTCAGCGCCCAAATAAGTCTCCATACAGGATTGCTGTGATTCTTGGGTTCCTTACAGACAATCTCAAACGTGGTAACGCCCTTAACGCCCATGTGCACTACAAGAGGGCCATTGACCACCTTGCTTCCACCTTCCCAGATGATACCATCAGATTGGATCTTTTCCGGATTATCCCGAATGAAGTCCATCAAATGAGGCGATCCAATCTCCTCTTCGCCTTCCGCCACAAATTTAATGTTGATCGGGAGCTTTCCTAGCACCTTCTGATAAGCATCCACAGCAATATAGCGTGAAAGCAGGCTTCCCTTGTTGTCACTGGAACCACGTGCATACAGCCGTCCGTCAATAATGGTAGGCTCAAAAGGCGGTGTATTCCACTGTTCATAAGGTTCAGGAGGAACCACATCGTAGTGGTTGTACAGTGTCAAGGTACGCTCGGCGCCATTGTCAATCATACCATAGACAAAAGGGTTCCCTCCTGTTTCAATCAGTGTGCCATTGCCACCCAATTCAGTGATGGTTTGGCGAATCATCTCCGCCATTTCACGCATTCCCCAATTCTGTGCCGAGACACTGGGCTGTGCGCAATATTTCTTCAGCAGATCGATGTATTCCTGCTCATGTTCGTCAATATACGCCCATACTTTCTTTGCATCTTCGTTTACCATATAAATTCCTCCTTAAATATTATTAAAGCTAGTGGACAATTGCTATTTGGATCCATTCCGCTTTCAACTTTTAGATACCGCTTTGCTGGGGTCTTCTCCCCTCAGAAATGTGCGAATATCATCATTGAGCGCCTTGATGTTTTCTTCGCCGATGTAGAGCATATGGCCGGAGGGATATCCCTTGATAAAAGTTCGGTCTTTAGGAAGGTAGGCATGATTTATCAGATAATATGCCATGCCGATCTGCGTACAGACATCATACCATCCGCTGGCAAAAAAGACTCGCATACCAGGGCATCGCCGCATGGCGGAAGAGAGCTGCTGACCAGATAGGCGATCATATGTCTCCCGGACAAAACGGTCGCCATGTAGGGCCGCACTTGGAACAAAATCCCCCTCAAGATGGATATTGAGTGCAGGGAATAGCTCTCCACAAAGGGCCGCGTGGAAATATGGACCATATTTGGCAGTAGCAGGATCATCTTTTACTGTGGAGAAATTGGTTCCCATTTGGCTAGTAAACCGTGGAAGTGTTATTCGACCATCATATCTTGAGAGATGTTCTCCTTTTTCCCTCAAGATCTGCGTTACCATATCTTCTTCCCGGAAACGCAGCAGATGCTCGTCCAAATATGCTTCAGAAATGCCGGTATAAAATGCTGTCCTGCGGAGAATATCTGCATACTCTTCCGGAGAAAGATCATTTCCCCTGAAGAGGGCAAGCAGATAATCCCTCTCAGCGAACGCACGGGCCTCCCCCACAAAAGTTTCTAGCGATTGCTGCGTAGGATGGCGGTGATACCAGTTGAGAGCTGCCGCCGTAGGAAACGCCAAGACGGAAAGTTCGGTGGGAATATCCTGATTGAAATATCTTCCCGTAGTTATGGAGTTTCCAATCAAGATCAGCCCATCAAATGCCATGGAATAAGATCTCTTTTTCCCGCCGCCTGACGCAATTCCCGCAGCTACCGCCGAACGGATGCAGCCATAGCTTTCTCCCAGTAAATATTTAGGGCTCATCCATCGGCTGTATTTTGTCAGCCAGCAGGAAATAAAGGTGAGCAAAGCTTCAGCGTCCGGCTCAATAGCTAAGAACTGATCCGCGCTCTCGGCATCCAGCAACAGTCCATACCCAGTGGCTACCGGGTCCACCACTACAATGTCCGCCACATCCAGTAAGCAGTTAAAGTTATCTATGACTTCATATGGCGGCAGTGTAGAGGGCTGGTTGCAATCATCCATATATTTCAGCCGCTTTGTTCCAAGAAACCCTACATGGACCATCATAGAAGAAGCGCCAGGACCGCCATTAAATCCAAAAATAACAGGTCGATTCTTTCGATCTTTGACATCAGTCCTAATATAGGAATAGGAAAAAATGCTTGCAATAGGTTTTCCCGCGTTGTTGTAGAAGACATTGTCTTCACAAACGGTTTGGTAAGGGACTTCTTTACCGTTTATTTCAATACTTCCCTGAGACAGAAAGCGTTCTGGCTTGAAATTCTCAAATGACGCGGTTTTATACATGGCATCGAACATTGCATTTCCCCGCCTTTCTGAAGTTTCTTCGTGCTATAAAATGTTTATCTATACGCCTTCTGCCACTCTGCTACACGCCACAAAATGTTTCTCTCCAACTGGTACAAGGGGCTGCTCCTGTTCGAAGCACTGCGGTGCTGCGTGGGGACAACGATGAGCAAAACGGCAGCCCGGCTTTGGATCAACGGGACTCGTCACTTCACCTTTGAGTACCTGAATCTCCGATTTCTTTTTCAAATTCGGCTCCGGAATCGCAGAGAGCAATGCTTTGGTATAAGGATGTTTTGGATGTTCAAAAAGTTCAGCTTTTGGCGCTCGTTCAACGCATTTCCCCATGTACATCACCATGATTTCATTGGAGATATGTTTGACCACGCTTAAATCATGAGTAATGAACATATACGTCAAGCCGAAATTATCCTGAAGGTCCATCAAAAGATTCAAAATCTGAGCTTGAATGGAGACGTCTAGCGCGGATACCGGCTCATCACATACAATAAACTTCGGATTTACTGAAAGTGCTCGGGCAACGCCAATTCGCTGTCTGCGTCCGCCATCCAGTTCGTGGGGATAGGAGTGGGATAACCGCTTAGCAAGCCCTACAATGTCCATCAGTTCTTCTACCCTCTGGTATAGCCCCTGTTTATCATGAGCATACATTTCATTGATAAGCATAGGTTCAGCAATCAGTTCCTGAACAGACATTCGTGGATTCAGGCTGGAATAGGGGTCCTGGAAAATCATCTGCATCTGTGTGTACAGTTGACGTTTTTCTCCTTTTTTTAACCTCAAAATATCCTCGCCCTTATAGAGCACTTCGCCGGAGGTCGGTTCATGAAGACGCAGGATAGCCCGCCCCAGTGTTGACTTTCCACAGCCGGATTCTCCTACAACTCCAAGGGTTTCTCCTTCTTCTATCGTCAGGTCTACATCATCTACCGCATGAAGCATCCCTTTGGAGACCTTAAAGTACTTTTTCAAATGCCTTGTCTCAACTAATGTGCTCACCGCATTGCGCCCCCCTTCCCGGTTTCATCTTTCTCTCCTGAAAATAGAATGCATTTGATGCGATGCGTCCCCTCTTCATATACACCGGGCTTTTCTTGCTGGCAGGCCTCACAGGCATGCGGGCAGCGCGGGGCAAAGCTGCACCCCTTTGGCAAGGCTGTGGGGTCTGGCATAAGGCCTTCAATAGGAGAGAGCCGGTCGGTTTCAGAGTCCAGTTGTGGAATAGAACCAAAAAGGCCTACGGTATACGGATGGTGTTTTTCTCCTTCATAGATGTCCTGCAACGTTCCAGACTCTATAATCTCTCCTGCATACATTACCGCCACTTTATCGCATACCTGCGCGACCACCCCCAAGTCATGCGTAATGAGGATCATAGAGGTTTTCAACCGATCTCTCAGGTTTTTCATCATAACAAGCACTTGGGCCTGAATCGTTACATCCAGAGCAGTAGTGGGTTCATCAGCAATCAGAAGTTCCGGTTCACAGCAAAGCGCAATGGCAATTACCACTCTCTGTTTCATGCCACCTGAAAACTGGTGGGGATAGTCCTTTTTCCGGGCAGCAGGAATGCCCACCATTTCCAGGCACTCATCTACCCGCTTATGCAAATCTGCAGAGGACATTTCTTGATGGTTATGGAGCATCAAAGCCTCATAAATCTGATCCCCCACTGTCTGCGTGGGGTTTAAGGCCGTCATCGGGTCCTGGAAGATCATAGAAATTTTTTCACCGCGAATATCGCACATTTCATTGTGGCTCAAGGCCAGAAGATTTCTCCCTTTAAAAAGGATATCCCCATTGGTGATATGTCCCGTGCGATCAGGCAAAAGCTGTAGAATCGACAGTGCCAATGTGGTCTTTCCGGCGCCAGTCTCTCCTACCAAGCCCAGCGTCTCTCCTTCTGCAAGGTCTAAACTTACTCCGTTTACCGCTCTCACTGTCTCCAGATCCGTCTTGTATATGACTTCCAGATCGTTGATTTTCAATAAATAATTTTGATTATCCATCTCTTTGCCTCCCGTCAATCCCTGATCTTCGGGTCCAATGCATCCCGGAGGCCATCACCTATCAGATTGATAGACAGCGCAGTAATCACCAAAGCAATGCCGGGGATATACAACAGCCACGGAGCAATCCGCATATACTCGCGGGCACCCGCCAAAAGATTGCCCCACTCTGGTGCCGGGGGCTGAATACCCAATCCTAAGAAGCTCATGGATGCACATGTAATGATCAAACGGGATGCATTCACTGTGGTATCCACGATAATGGGGCCCAATGCATTTGGAATGATATACTTCACAATAATCCGCAGGTCACTGGCGCCATGGCATCTGGCAGCCTCAATATAATCCGCTCCAGATACACTCATTATTGCCGAACGCACCAGCCGAACTGTTCCCGGGATCTGTCCGATGGTCATTGCAATCAAAAGGTTTACAAGATTTGCACCCAATGCGGCGACAATACATAGCGCCAGCATCAGTGATGGGATACACATGAGGACATCCAGCAAACGCATAATGATATTGTCCAATGTCCCTCCGTAATATCCAGAAATACCCCCCAGAATACTGCTGATAAGCAGGGATACTAAACTGATGATAATTGCCAGCGAGATTGAATACCGCGAACCATGTATCACACGGGCAAACATATCTCTTCCCAGGTTGTCCGTACCAAAAAGGTGTTCCATACTGGGTTTTTGCAGCGATGCACCCTTTATCTGCGTAATCGCTGCAGAATATGGTGTAATAGCATCTGCAAAGATGGCGACCATACATAAAATCAAAAATATGATAAGGCCTGCCATAGCGATCTTGTTTTTCTTGAAGCGTCGCCAAACCTCCCAGATCTGGCTGTTGCCTCTCCGTTTTTTTGTCTGTTCAGAACATATAAGCTTTTTCACGGTCATCCCACCTTATTTGGTATACTTTGCTTTCACCCGAGGATCAATGTAAGCATAGAGGATATCAATCGCCAAGATTACAATGCAGAACATAGTTGCCATGAAAAGCGTAGAGCCCATCACCACCGGCACATCTTTATTGCGAATTGCAGATACCAGATACGCACCTAAGCCAGGGATCACGAAAACGCTCTCTGTGACCACAGAGCCTCCCAGCAAAGATTTAAAATTGTTTCCGATAACAGTGATGACTGGTAACAGTGCATTTTTTAGCGCATGGCACCAAATAACACGCCGCTCCTTCGCGCCTTTAGCTCGTGCAGTCCGGATATAATCTGATCGGATCGTTTCCAACATAGTAGATCTCGTTAAGCGCATCAATGGCGCAGAGTTGCACAAAGTCAATGCCAGACAAGGTAAAATATAACCTCTCCAAGTTTCAACTCCATTGATTGGGAACCATGTGTTCTGCATGGCAATCCAGACCAGAAGAGACATTCCAATCCAGAAACTCGGGACTGCAGAAAACAACATGGAGAGTACAGAGCAAATATAATCAACAATGGAATACTGTTTAACAGCTGACAAAATACCTACGGAAATACCAACCAATGCTGTAAATATCATAGATACCGCTGCCAGTGTTATAGTCCGAGGAAGCCGAGACATAATTTCACTGGTAACAGATAACTTCGTAGTCCAGGAAGTTCCGAAATCAAAATGGAACACCACATCTTTAATATAATTGAGGTACTGCGTTAAAAAAGGCTGATCATATCCAAGTTCGTGGTTAATCTCATCCACAACTTCTTGTGTGGCTGTTCCACCGGTCATAATCTCTCCAGGGTTTCCTGGGGTAAAATACATAATTGTGAAAATTAGCAAAGAAACGCCAAATAGAATTGGAATGATGAGGAGTAATCGCTTAATAATATATTTCCACATGCCGTTTTCCTTTCTTTAGCCCCATGAATCTAGAGCTTGGAGGGCAGGCAGGATGCCCTACCCACCCTCCAGATCTTTTTGCTGCTGTTTTGCAAAACCTTGCGAGTCAAATTATTCCCAATACATATCCTCGTAGCGTACGACCGACTGCGTGGGATACGTTCCACCAACATGCAAGCCCTTAGCATAGATCATATCGGCCGCCTGAGAATAAATCCAAATAACCGGAACCTCATCGGTAATAATGCTCCAAATCTCATCAAATTCTGTTTGCCGCACTTCAGGTTCTAGCTCGGCAGCTGCTACAGTCATCTTATTAATCAGATCCTGATTGATATAACGTGCCATATTACTAGCACCGATAGACTCTTCGGTATAGTAGGTATTATACATGCTGGCATCTGCCATGCAGTTATTGAACACGACGCCTACTGTAAAGTTGCCGCCTCGGACCTCGCTAAGAACAACTCCAGATTCCATGATATTGAACTCAACATTGATTCCCAGTTCCGCCCAACATGCCTGAACAACTTCCATGATGCTCTTACGATTTTCGGCAATAGTGGCCACAACCGTCGGGATTCCTTCTCCATTGGGATAACCAGCCTCGGCCAGCAGATCCTTGGCCTTTTCAGGGTCATAGGTGTAGTGCGTGATGGTATCCGCAGTAGAGAAGCCCACCGTCTTATGACCAAGATAAGCGCATTCGGCAGGAGACGCATCGCCATTTGCAGTCACTTCAATGAGCCAATCATAGTCAATGGCATAGGCCAGAGCCTTACGGACCAGCTTATTATTGAAGGGTTCAATCTCGTTGTTGATAACAATGGATCCCACTTTTTCAAAGTCGGTCTTCTCCACTATAATATTGTCCAGAGACTTTAGAAGCTCCATATTGGATGAAGGGACTGTAGTATGGGGCTCAATTAGATCAATGTCACCAGCCTCGATAGCCATGGCGCGGGCATTGTCATCAGTGATAATCTTTCCATACCAATGCTTAATGGCAGGTTCACCTTTATAGAAATCAGAAAATGCTTCGAATTCAATGGACACACCGTCTTCGTAAGAGACAAATTTGTACGGTCCGGTGCCATCTATATTCATCTGATACTCTTCATCTGTATGTCCCGCAGCCAGATACTCTTCGTAATAGCTCTGATTATGGATGAAGAGCGTCTTCGCCATAATGGCCAGGAATGCTGTGTAGGGGGTATTCAGATAAATATTGACTTCACTATCATTTAAAGCTTCCGCACCATCGCAATATTGCCAGTCGGTCTGCGTGAAGCTAGACTCCATGCAACGATTTACAGAAAAGACCACATCTTCTGCAGTCATAGTATCTCCGCTGTGGAATTTTATGTCATCCCGTAATTTAAACGTGTAAGTCAAGGCATCATCCGAAATCGTCCAACTCTCTGCCAAGTTGGGAACAACATTCCAATTCTCATCGAAATCAACCAGGGTAGACATACATACGTTTCCCAGCATCTGGTTTACGGCCAAGTTAGAGGAAACCGGATCCAGTGTCGTTACGTTCCCGCCTAAAGAAACTGTAATGCTGTCTTTCTTCCCAGACTCATTCGTCTGTGTAGCATTGTTTCCACCGCAAGCAGTTACAGTTGCCAATGTGCACATGCACAGTAGCATGGCGAAAAATCTTTTCATCTTTCGCATACGTTTCTCTCCTTTAGAAGTTTATTTACAACTACCGATCTGCATATCGGGAATTGCTAAACTAAGATTCCCCCTGTTATATAAGGACCGCTTTTCATTCATCGGCTTCAAATTATTCTTTTATTTTTGGGATTTCTTTATTGCACCATCTCCTGAATCTCCTCCAGCGTCTTGCCGGCCATCCCCAGCTTTTCTGCGGTGCGTCCCTCTTTCCAGAAGTCCCGACCGCAGACAGCACTGGCGATATTGACAAAGGCGTCCATCATCGGGGTGGGGATGCCCAATGCATGGCCCACGGAAGCCAGAGGTACCAAGCCGGACATGGTATCCTCCACGATGAACCGGTGCTTGGTATTGGTCGGGTTGCGCAGAGCGCGATAGGATTCGATGCTCTGAATCAGATCATACAGGCTGTCCTTCGGCTCCAGCTTGTAGGTCTTGACCAGCATATCCCCCAGCGCCAGCGCATCCACGCCCAGCGCCCTGCATACAGCGACACGCTCCTTGTCGCAAGCGGAGATGATATCGGCAATATGCGGGGTGATTCCCTCCATGTAATAGTCGTAGCTCTGCCCCAGATCCATCTTGTTGATGTTCATGAGGCTGGGGATGGGGTGCAGCATGGCGCCGGCGCCCTCAAAGCCGGTCTCCAGCACATTGGCCGCAGGCTGCAGGCAGGGGAAGATGGGTCCCAGCACTTTCATCAGGCGGTCGATATCACTGGCGGGCAGTGTCGCCACCGGCACGTGGACCTTCAGGCCCGTGTGAAGGATATTGCCGACCTCATAACTGCGGCAGCCATACATCAGGTCCCCCGCCTCCGCAATGATAAGATCCTTGCCGCAGCCATCCTCGCCGCGCAGGATATTGGCGATCTCCAGAGCACCTCCGCAGTGGCCGGGATTCAGCATGACGATCTGCCCATCCTTCAGATAGGGCTTGCAGGCATAGGCGATGCTTCTATGGGCATCCGTAGTAGAGACGACCATGATCACGTCCACGTCATCCATGACTTCATCGATCCGGTCCGTAATAACCGCCGGTGCGGCCTCGCAGGCAATGACGCCGGTGACCTTGATTGTTTTGAGTTCCTGCAGACGATGGATTTTTTCCTTGTCGATGTCATACAGCTTGGCGATATAGCCCTTGCTGGTGAGAATGGCGGCCATGCTCTGTCCGCCTGCGCCCGCTCCGATAATCGCAAATTTCAACATCTTGATTCCCTCCACATTTCATTTTCCTATGGAATTTGAACAAACGTATTTTGCTTTGAAAAAATACCCAAGGGCGTTTCTCCTTAGGTGTTGTTTCTATTTCCAAAATTACCGCGGCTTCTGTGCCTGATTGAAGGTGATCTCGTCAGCTCTTTTCCTGTCCGTACTGCTCCTCTCTGCAAACATTGTGTTTTTTGTCTGATCCTGTCCTGTTTTGCTTGTCTTAATTTTATCACATTGACAGGAAATCCGTTTATATGGTATTGTTAGTACTAAATATATGAATTTCATATCTTTACGGGCACACTTCAGGGAGACTGTCTCTCCCGGGCGCACGCCGGATCCCCTGTCCGACTTCTGCGTTTTTCCGGACTGTGACAGGACATTGGAGAGCAATCCCAAAGGCCCCTCAGCAAACTGGGCGGAAAATGCCGAGGCTGTCTAGGGGGGCATTATTATGTACGGAGGGAGGATCCAACATGACGTTCCAACAGCTCAGCTTCGTGGTAGAGGTCGCCAACTGCGAATCCATCAACAAAGCCGCCGAGCGGCTCTATACGTCCCAGAGCAATGTCAGCAACAGCATCAAGGCCTTGGAGGAAGAATTGGGAATCCAGATCTTCCTTCGAACCAAAAAGGGCGTTTCCGTCACGGAAGAGGGGCGGGAGTTCTTGAGCTATGCAAACGAGATCATAGACAAAAAAATTTTTGTAGAAGATCTGTATGCAAAGAGCCACTTCCGCAAGCAGTATTTCAGTGTCTCTTCCATGCGATCCTTCTTTCTCAGCACGCCCATCACAAGGCTTTGGCCGCAGATTTCAGACGGCCACGGCGGCTCTATCTATATCAGGCTGAAAAAACAGTCTTTTTACGATGTTCTGGATGATGTGCAGCACTGCCGCTCCGACCTGGGGATCGTCTTCCTGATGAAATCCCACAGTAATCGGATCACGCGGCTTTGCAGCGTAAAGGACTTGGATTACCATCTGTTGGGGGAGAGCCATATCAGCATCGTCACGAGAGCGGACCACCCCATTCTGCAGGCTCAGGAGACCGTTCCGGTGGAAGACCGTATGACGGACTATCCCTATGTGATTGCAGAAAACCACGAGAATTTCGGCAGATTTTACGATGATGATTCCGAGTCCATCTCTCAACTGTTTCAGTCTCCCCCAAAATGCATCATCTCTATTAACGACAGTGCTGCCAGCCAGGATATTGTGGCTCAATCCGATGCTTTTTTCATCAGTTCTACCCGCTGGCAGCATCCGCAGCACTACCATTTTCCTCGGTCCCGCTTAAGGGAGAAGATAGTATCCTGGCCCATTATTATGTCACCAAGAAGGGGCAGACGCCTCACCCTTTGACCGCTCCCTATGTGGAAGAACTGAAAAAAATGTTCCATGGTCTTTAACGAGGATATTCCAACATACTGAGCAAACAGCGACATGGAGCAGCCTCCTTCCATCCTCAAATCTCCCCTTCCGAAACACTTCTCTGCCCAGTCTCATCTCGGCCTCGCATCCTGTGCCTTTTATTACATAAAACCTGCTTGCTCCAGGCGGAGATTCAGAAACTGCTGATCCAGAGTATAACTTGGACCATCCTTGCCCATCCATACCCGGGATTTTTCTCAGATTTTCTTCTATAAAAGAATGATGAATGAGATTTTTTCTGGCGTGGAGGGTGTTCCGGACAGCTACTTTTCCCTGTGGATGACCGTTGGCCGCATCTAAGCGGGAACTCTGCTGGGCTATGGTATCTATGCGGCGATAGCCCCCCAGAATAAGGATGTCCTTCCGAGTCTCGTAAATACGGACAGCACCGTCCCCCCTGCCCTGTTCCGTAAAGAGTGGTCTATCCTTCAGCCCGTCTGGAGTTCCTGGCAGGCGCAGGATATGGATTTTACGGGGGCAATACACAGCAAGTAATTGGCTGGACATAGGAATATTTACACAGGTATTGAATAAGATCGGACGCCGCACCAATGGACTTTTGGTGCGGCGTCCCAATATATTCTTCAAAATGACAGCCCCGAGATAGATTTCTAATGTTTCTGAGCCAATTGTTTATGAATGTGTTTTGTCTGGGGACACCGGAAATTTTATATTTCCGCTTCTAACGCTTCTGCAACCGTTTCCAGCAGATCACGGGCGGAAGCCTCTGCGGGCAATTTTCTCCCGCAGGCCACAGCGGATGCAGTCGGATGCCTTTCTGTAAGTCTGGGGCAGAGCCGCATAATACGCCTCCTGGTTGGCAGTGTAGCCCGTGTTGTTCCCCAATCGCTCCGGATTTCTCATGCCGCTTAAAACAGTCAAAGCCCCGTCCAGCCCCGCAATGAGCCGGATGGACCAGGAGGAGGCCGGTCCGGCGGTCGCATCAGCTTGGTACAGCAGCACAGCGGCCTCCTCCGGTAAGTTCATCAGAGCGCCTCCCTTCACCGGCTCCACGACCGCAATCTCTTTCCCGTATCTCCGGGCCACCTCATCGCACTTCCGGCACTGGAGATTGGGATCCCTCCCAGTCCGGACAGTTGCGCTGAAGCTGCACCAGCTCAACTATCTGGATGATCTTGGGGGATCTTCTCCAGGGCCTCCGCAGCTCTTCGGAAAGAACAACTGATATGCTGCGCCAACTCCTTGTCTCGCATTTCACGGGGAAACCGGAAGCTGCCAGCCGCTCTGCCATGGGATACCGGGATGCTCCCATGTTGTGGAGCAGATAGTTGTCAAAGCAGTCCTTGACGCAGATCTCTATCTGCCGCCGCAGGACTAGCTCCCGATTTTCCTGCCTGTGGATACAATTTCTGTTACAAGCTGCCAACTGGATCTGGTCCGGGAGCCGGATCGAACCATGACTGTGTGGTAAAAGGGATCGTCATGTAACCCTTGTCATGCTTGCCCTCAGAGCACTTTTTCTCCATGAATTGATGCGCAGCCTCGTTTACAGGGGCATTGGAGAGATATCCACCCATCAGCAGGAAAAGTTCTGTAACGAAGCGGAATTGCGGATGTAAATATCTATTTGACCAGACTGGTAAGGCGATGCATCAATACCGGCAAAAGCCACCGACGCCGTCTTGGAGCGGAAACGGCGGACATCGCCAATCTCCGCCATAAGTTGTGAGCCGAGCGATGGACCAACACCAAATATCTTCATCACCACGGGATATTCCGGGCGTGAAGATGCCCAAGATCGCATTTGCAGTTTTACAGTTTCAGGGCGGCCAATGCTGCACAGGCCGTCCGGAGTTGAGAGACAGCCCGTTCTGCCAGAAGTCTGGCAGTATCAGTTTTCGGCATAACATCAAAGTGACTACGGGCAGAAGCATAAATATTCAATGCCCTATCTTCGCTGAAGTTGTAGCTATATTTCTTACACCACCTTTGGTATTTGGAAATAAATGCTTTTTCACATAAAACGCAAACGCACTCACAGTTCCAAAATGTCGCTGCGAAGTCCACCATTTCTCGCTGCCATCGGTACGCGGAGGGCTTGAAAACAGGCGGTTTGCGCCCGGAAAAGCCGTGTCTAACAGAGAGATCAGGTTGTTCTTCAACTTTTGAATACGGCTGGTATTGCCTGGCAGCAGTTTCTGTGCATCAATCGGGTATCTATACCTCGCCAAGGTAAGCCAGTGGCCAAGACCGTCGTTTGCCGGTTTAATGGCATCCTTCTTGTCGGTCTTGGCACGGCGCAAATTGGCACCAGCGCTGCACTGATTGCCGAAGCATAGAATCCGGAGGCATTCAGCAGTCAGGCTTCCGGTAAATGATAATTACCCGTAGACTCCATTACAGCACGGGGCTTGCCGGGCAGCCCGCGAAGCAGTGATCGTTCGCTGTCTGTATGTTGCCCCATTGTGGCTGAATCTTGGGAACGAATGAAGCACGTCTGACGGGTGTGCTTCACCCGTTGTAGTAGCGTCCAAATAGGAGAAAACTGGTAGGAGCCATTCCGATGGAATCGCTCCTGTAGAAAAGGCTAAAAACTTCAAGATATAACCGTTTTCTAAGAGATAAAATCAGAAACAACATCCACGAGATGCGGGGGAGAAAGCTGGCGGGCAGAACAGGATTCAGCTAGTTGATGGGCGGTTCCGTAATCGTTGGAAAAAGGGGCAGTAACTGCTACTGTAATCCAACTTCGGCCTATTTTTTCTTTAGCAAGAATGCCGTAAGATCTGGAAGATAAAGAATGTATCTTAAATACCTCATACTTGTACATGACCAGTCACCTCAGTATCCCCGGATTCTTTTGCTGCATCGGTATGAACAAGAGACTCCTGACGTTTAGATGCAGTTATTGGAGTGCCAGAGGCTTCTATCAGATCTTTCAGAAAGCTATTCATATCAATTTCGAGAAAGACTGCAAGTTTGATTGCGAGAAAAAGCCAGGCATCTTCTTACCAGATTCAATTTTCTGAATCCATCCATGGGAGGTCCCAACCGCCTCTGCAAGTTGAGCCTGTGTCAGTCGAAATTGCGTACGTTTGAGAAGGACGTGCTTTGAAAAGATTCGTCGTAAAGTTATTTTTGTCATGGGAAAATCCCTCCTTATATAGAGGATTTTAACCATGAACTATAAAAATTTGGACGGACCTATAGTTCTTGTTGGATAGAGCAACAGAAAAACATCGGATTTTGTCGCAAAACACATAAAAGCAAGCCCGCTTCTAGCGAGCTTGCTTGCAGAGATAGATCACGCGTTAAACTGCTCTGCGAAATAGCAGTTTCGTCACCCAATGTCATCCAATTTTCACGTATTCTTGCCTGAGCCTCCTTGCAAGATGTCTCTATCTACTCCCCCTGTTTCATGGATGCTGCCGGAATCAGATATCCCTCTTGCAATAGAACCAAGAAAATCATATAATAAATCTATAAATTGTGCATTTTATATAATTTCAGGATGTGGTTGCAAGATGGATACTTACGCCTATCTGGCCCATCTCACAGAAGACGGCCGGACCCAGACAATTCTGGAACATCTCAAAGGCACCGCGTCTCTGTGTTCCGCTTTCGCAGCTGCTTTTGACGCAGAGGCGCAGGGACAGCTGGCCGGTATGGCTCATGATATTGGAAAATACTCCGCTGCCTTTCAGCGGCGGCTTCATGGCGGGCCGAAAGTGGATCACGCCTCTGCCGGGGCTTTCGAGTGTCTGAAAGCTCAACAGCTGGCGGCTGCTTTTGCGATCTCCGGACACCACGGCGGCCTCCCCGACGGCGGCGGCCGGGGAGACGCCGCTGGCACCGGCACCTTTTGGGGGCGCATCAATCGGGCGAGTCAGAGGAATCTGGAGGACTATCATGCCTGGCAGAGTGAATTCTCCCTGCCTCATGCAAATACCCCCGCATTTGCGGGAACAAGGCTGGAGGGGATGTTTTTCACGCGGATGCTCTTTTCCTGCCTGGTAGATGCAGACTACACAGATACGGGCGCGTTTATGGACAACAGCCCGTATCTGCCAGCATCGTCCTCCTCTATGGAGGAATTGTGGCGCCGCCTGGAAACCTATGTCTCCGGCTGGTTTCCTCCGAAGGGCGCTCTGAACATGCAGCGATGTGTGATTCTGGAACAGTGCATATCGGCGGGGGCACAGTATGGGCCGGGCCTCTTCGCGCTGACAGTGCCCACCGGCGGCGGAAAAACGGTGGCCTCCCTGTCCTTTGCGCTGGCGCAGGCCAAAGCCCGCAGGATGAAGCGAATCGTTTATGTGATCCCCTACACATCGATTATCGAGCAGACTGCCCAGGCCTTTCGGGAGATTTTGGGTGATGAAAATGTTCTGGAATTTCACTCCGGTGTGCAGTTCGACCAGCAGGAGGACGATGCATCCAGTCCGGAGGCCGCTCCGCTGATTCGGTCTGTGGAGACGTGGGATGTTCCTGTAATCGTCACCACAGCAGTCCAATTCTTTGAATCCCTTTATGCCTGCCAGCCTTCCAAATGCCGGAAGCTCCACAACCTGGCCCAGAGCGTCCTGATCTTTGACGAGGCCCAGATGCTCCCCCTCCCCTATCTGCGCCCCTGTGTCTGGGCGATTGCCCAGCTGGTCCGGCACTACGGCGCTTCCGCTGTTTTGTGTACCGCCACTCAGCCCGCTTTGGACCCCATTTTTCAGGAATTCGCTCCGGAGATCCCCATCCGGGAGATTTGCCCCATGGCCGAAGCGCACTGGGAGTCCTTCCGCCGGGTTTCCTTCCAGCAGGCAGGAACGCTGTCCTGGATGGACCTGGCCGCCTGCCTGCAGCAGCAGGAGCAGGTTCTGTGCGTCGTCAACACCCGCCGGGCCGCGCGGGAGGTCTTCCACCAACTGTCCGGCTCAGGCAATTTCCATCTCTCCACCCTGATGTACCCCGCGCACCGCAGGAGAATTCTGGATGAGATCCGCCGGCGCCTGCGGGATGGGCTGCCCTGCCGAGTGGTCTCCACCTCTCTCATCGAGGCCGGTGTCGATGTGGATTTCCCAGCCGTCTATCGGGAGCTGTCCGGTCTGGACTCCATTCTCCAGGCCGCTGGGCGGTGCAACCGGGAGGGCAAGCGCCCTCCGGAGGACAGCATCGTCACCATCTTTCAGGGAGAAGATCCACCTCCCCGTCTGTTTGAGACCTCCATCGGCGCCGGGAAGATCGTCCTGGATCACTGCCAGGACGTCAGCTCCCGAGCGGCCATACACACCTATTTCTCCACGTTGCTGGATTTGAAAGGCGCGGAAGCTCAGGATGCTCACCACATCCTGCCGCTGATGGAATCGGAGTTCTTCCCCTTCCGCACTGTGGCGGAGCGATTCCACCTGATTGAAAGCCCCACCACAACCGTGTACCTTCCTCTGGAGGAGGGCGCCGGACTTGTGGAATTGCTGCGGAGCGGTCAATACAGCCGCACACTGTACCGCCGCCTGGGGCAATACGGCGTGTCGGTCTATCCGCAGCATTTAGCGGCATTGGAGCAGGCAGGGGCGCTGGAGCATCTGGAGGACGGCTCCGTGGTCCTGCGGGATATTGGGCTGTATACACAGACTACCGGGCTGACTCTGGAGCCCAGCGGTGGAAATGCCCTGTTCATCGGATAGGCCGGAGAATCCATTGAAATACCTATACCAAAATCTGTCTATGGAGCGGTACGCTGCTCCACCCTTCCACAAACGAAAGAAAGGAGTGCATGCTGATGCCCATCTCTTTGGAGGTCTGGGGGGACTACGCCCTCTTCACCAGACCGGAGATGAAGGTGGAACGGGTCAGCTATGATGTCATGACCCCTTCGGCAGCCCGGGGGCTGATCGAGGCAATTTACTGGCATCCGGGGCTGCGGTGGGTGATCGACTGCATCTACGTGTGCGCGCCGATCCGGTTCACCAATCTGCGGCGCAATGAGGTGAAGTCCACTCTCTCCGCCCGGTCTGTCCGCACCGTCATGGAACGCGGGACCGGAGAGCTGTATCTCTGTACTGCCAACGACATCCAGCAGCGGGCGGCGCTGCTGCTGCGGGATGTGCACTATGTCATTGAGGCCCATTTTGATGTGACGGACAAAGCCGCTCCCGGGGATAACCCGGGCAAGTTCCAGGACATTGTCAAGCGCCGCATCCAGCGGGGACAATTCTATCATCAGCCCTGCTTCGGCTGCCGGGAATTTCCCGCCCAGTTCCGTTGGTGCGAGGAGCCGCCGCCCTGTCCGGAGGAGCTGAAAGGGCCAAGGGATCTGGGCTGGATGCTGTATGACATGGATTACACAGACCCGGAGGATATCCGCCCCCTGTTCTTCCGGGCGTCCCTGGAAGACGGCGTCCTGCGGGTCCCTGGTCGGAACAGCAGGGAGGTGCGGGGATGATCTTACAGGCGCTGACCGACTACTACCGGGTACTGGAACAGGCCGGGAAGATCGACGCCCCCGGCTGGGCGCCGGTGAAGGTGTCCTATGCGCTGCTGCTCTCGGAAAACGGCACGCTGGAGCAGGTGATTGACATTCAGACGGAACAGCCGCGGGGAAAGAAGATGGCTTCCGCGCCGCAGATCCTCTCCCTCCCCGCGCCTGTGAAACGAACGGTGGGAGTGGCCGCCAACTTCCTCTGCGACAACGCCGGTTATCTGCTGGGGATCGACAGCAAGGGCAAGCCCCAGCGGACGCGGGAGTGCTTTGAAGCCAGCAGATCGCTGCACGAACAGCTGCTGGCGGGTGTAGACTCCCCCGCCGCCCGGGCAGTCGCCGCCTTTTTCCGCTCTTGGGACCCCGAGACAGCCCGGGAACACCCCGCTCTGGCGGAGCATCTGGAGGATATTCTCTCCGGCGGCAACCTGATCTTCCGCACCCTGGACGGCTATGTCCACAGGGATCCCTCCGTCCGGAGGGCCTGGGACGCATCCTATCAGACCAAGGGGGATGGTCCTCAGGGAATCTGTTTGGTCACCGGGCAGCCGGGACCGGTGGAAAGCGTCCACCCCGCCATCAAAAATGTGGCGGGTGCCCAGTCCAGCGGAGCGGCCCTGGTGTCCTTCAACGCCCCGGCCTTCTGCTCCTACGGAAAGGAGCAGAACCTCAACGCTCCCACCGGCAAGTATGCGGCATTTGCATATACCTCTGCATTGAACGCGCTCCTGGCCGACCGGGAACACGTCTTTCGCGTGGGCGATGCTACCGTCGTCTGCTGGGCCAGAAGCGGAGAGCGGGGATATCAGGACGTCTTTCAGACGTTTTTCTCCGATTTCTATGACGAAACGGACCTGAAAGGGTTGGTTGGCGCCTTGTGCCAGGGCAATCCGGTGGTCTACGATGAGACAAAACTGGACCCCAGCATGGACTTTTACATCCTGGGCCTGTCTCCCAATTCCGCCCGCCTGTCGGTGCGGTTTTTCCTCCACAATACGTTCGGTGGGTTCCTTCGGAATGTCCAGGCCCATTATGACCGGCTGGAGATCGTCCGCCCGGCCTACGACAAATTTGAGACGCTGCCCCTCTGGAAGCTGCTCAGTGAGACCGTCAACCAAAATGCCAGGGACAAATCCCCTGCTCCCGACCTGGCCGGTGAAGTGCTGCGGGCAGTCCTGACCAATACCCGGTATCCCGCCACGCTGCTGAACGGCGTGGCCCTCCGGATCCGGGCGGAGCGGGAGGTCACTCGGGGGCGGGCAGCCATCGTAAAAGCCTACTACCAAAAGCTTGCAGAAACTACCAAACACGAAAATCCAGACATACCAGAGGAGGTCTTGCAAGTGTCCCTGAATCCGGATGCATCGAACGTGCCCTATACGCTGGGCCGGCTCTTTTCTGTGCTGGAGGCCATCCAGGCCTCTGCAAATCCCGGCATCAACGCCACCATCAAGGACAAGTATTTCAACTCCGCCGCCGCTACGCCGGCCGTGATCTTCCCCATTCTCCTCAACCTGGCGCAGAAGCATCTGAAAAAGCTGCGCGGCTCCAACGCAGGGCTGGTGGTCTTCTATGAAAAACAGCTGACAGAGCTTTGCAGCCGCATTGGGGAACAGTATCCCGCCCACATGAATCTGCCCCAGCAGGGCTCGTTCCAGCTGGGCTACTACTGCCAGACCCAGGCCCGCTATCAGAAAAAGGAGGAAGCGAAAGATGTCTGAACCCATCAAGAACCGCTATGAATTTGTCATTCTCTTTGACGTGGAAAACGGCAACCCCAATGGAGACCCGGATGCGGGGAATATGCCCCGGGTAGATCCCGAAACCGGCCTGGGCCTTGTCACGGACGTGTGCCTGAAGCGAAAGATCCGCAATTATGTGGAGACGGTCAAGGAAGACGCTGCCGGCTACCGTATCTATGTGAAGGACGGGGTCCCTCTCAACCGGAGCGATGCCGAGGCCTACAAGGCGCTGGATGTCGATGAAAAAACCGCCAAGGAGAAGAAAAAAGCCGATCCGGAACTGGACCGAAAAATCCGGGACTGGATGTGCGCCAACTTCTACGACATCCGCGCCTTCGGCGCGGTGATGACCACGTTTATGAAGGCCGCCCTGAACTGCGGCCAAGTCCGTGGTCCAGTGCAGCTGGGCTTTGCCCGCAGCGTGGAGCCCGTTATCCCCCAGGAAATCACCATTACACGGGTGGCCATCACTACCGAGGCGGACGCGGAGAAAAAGGGGACGGAGATGGGCCGCAAGTACATCGTCCCCTATGGGCTCTATCGGTGCGAGGGCTATATCTCCGCCAATCTGGCCCGCAAGACCACCGGTTTCTCCGAGGAGGACCTGTCCCTGCTGTGGGAGGCCATCCTCAACATGTTCGAGAACGATCACTCCGCCGCCCGCGGCAAGATGGCAGTCCGGGAGCTGATCGTCTTTAAGCACGACAGCGAGCTGGGCTGCGCCCCCGCCTGGAAGCTGTTCGACACGGTAAAGATCGCCCGAAAGGACCCGGCGGACGCCTCCCCCGCCCGCTCCTTTGGAGACTACACTGTCTCAGTGGACGAGTCCGCGCTGCCCGCCGGCATCACCTGTACCCGCATGGGGTGATTGATTTTTCTGAGGACCTCCTCCCCCTCTCCGGTCTGCAGCACTTCGCGTTCTGCCGGCGGCAGTGGGCACTGATCCATCTGGAGCAGCAATGGCAGGAGAACCTGCGGACTGTGGAGGGCGGCCTTCTCCATCGCAGAGCCCACGACGAGGCGGCCCGGGAGCGGCGGGGCGATACCCTGATCCTCCGGGGATTGCAGGTGGTCTCCCATCAACTGGGGCTTTCCGGCCAGTGCGACGTGGTGGAATTCCACGCCACCCCCAAAGGCGTACCGCTTCAGGGGGAGGAGGGTCTTTGGCAGCCGTATCCCGTGGAGTATAAGCGGGGAAAGCCCAAATCCCATCAGGCGGATGAACTGCAGCTGTGCGCCCAGGCCATGTGCCTGGAGGAGATGCTCTGCTGCTCTATTCCAGAAGGCGTTCTGTTCTATGGGGAGCCACGCCGCCGCACGGTGGTGTTCTTCACCCCGGAGCTACGGGAGACGGTGCGCAGGGACTCCGACGAAATGCACCAGCTGTACCATCGAGGCCATACGCCCAAGGCCAAGCCCTCCAAATCCTGCAGCGCCTGCTCTCTCAAGGAGCTGTGCCTGCCCCAGCTGGTCCGGCGGGAGAGCGTCCAGACGTATCTGCGCCGCGCCATGGAGGAATCGCCATGAGACATCACCCGGTGGAGCGTTGAGCGTACCCGGCGGGACCACGGCCTCCGGATAGATGAAAGCGCGTTTTCCAACGCCTCCGCCCAGCTGCGGGCGCTGCTGCCCCAGATCGCCGCCGAAACCTCCCTGGAGCAGCTGCGGGGCCTGGAGGGCGCCGGGGCCACGATCTACTTCAGCGTGTTTGACCAGATGATCTTAGGGGAGAAACCGCTGTTTGCCTTTTCGAACCGAAACCGCCGGCCGCCGCTGGACCCGGTCAACGCCCTGCTGTCCTTTGCATACAGCCTGCTGACGCACGACTGTGCCTCCGCTCTGGAGAGCGTGGGGCTGGACGCCTATGTGGGATTTCTCCACCGGGACCGCCCCGGGCGAACCTCTTTTGCCCTGGGCTTGATGGAGGAACTGCGTCCCTGCCTTGCGGACCGCTTCGTCCTGACTCTAATCAACAATCGTGTCGTGCACAGGGACGACTTCCAGTTCCGGGAAAATGGGGCGGTCTATCTGACGGACTCCGGCCGCAAGGTCTTTTTGACCCACTGGCAGGAGCGGAAGAAAACTGAACTGAAGCACCCCTATCTGGGAGAGAAGATCCCCTGGGGCCTAGTCCCCTATGTACAGGCGCTGCTGTTGGCCCGGACTCTGCGGGACGACCTGGAGGAATACCCGCCCTTTTTGTGGAAGTGAGGTGTCCGGATGCTGGTACTGATTACCTATGATGTGAACACAGAGGACCCCGCCGGCCGCAAACGCCTGCGGCAGATCGCCAGGCAGTGCGTCAACTACGGCCAGCGGGTCCAGAACTCCGTCTTTGAGTGTATGCTGGACACTGCCCAGTGCAAGGTGCTGCAGGCCAAACTGCTCTCCATCATGGACCCGGGAAGAGATAGTCTGCGGTTTTACTATCTGGGAAAGCGCTATGAAAACAAGATCGAGCACTTCGGCAATCAGCGCAGCTACCAACCGGAGGCCCCTCTGATCCTCTGAGTGCGAAGGGGAAGCGAACATCGTTTTCCCGGCAGGTTCGCACTCAAATATCATCAAATGGACAGGAGATTTCCGTAAATTTAAGCGTGCGAACTGTGACACAGACACGGCTCCTAGCCATTCCGGTTTACGAAATTGCACATTTGTCACAAAACATACCTGTGCCTTTGTGCTGTTTCGCTGTCGCTCCCCTTACGGGGAGCGTGGATTGAAATTGCGATCTCGGGCTTGAACCGCCCTGGGTGAAGAGTCGCTCCCCTCACGGGGAGCGACAATTGAAATTCAATGTCTGCAGACAGACTCTGCTTGGCGCTGAGAAAATCCACATGATTCTCATGCAGAGGGAGCACAAGGTCAGCACAAGATTTGTGGCTGATATCTGTGCGTGAGATGGGGTTGATCCGTGTCCGAAGTACTTCAAAATCGGAGGGACTATGCTTCTGAATCAGAGTTCAAGAGAAGGATCGACTCACATATTGAATTCCACAATACAACATGGCCTTATCGCACATTAAAAAATTGGACTCCATGCCAGATGGAGGAAGACTACCAAACGTAGTGGTGCCAATTCCAAGGGGTTGGCATATAGGGGTTCAGATTTCGGAAATCTTCTGTTTTGTAAATCGATTTCGAGTTTTTTGTGTTTTCATGTCCCATTTCTATTGCAGATATGAAAATGGCTGAAAACCTTGCTGTGTCAAGGTTTTCAGCCATAAAACAACCCCATCTAATCCGTCAGTCTCATACAAACTGTTCAGATTAGGCGGGGGCGTTCAGCATGGTCCGAGTGGCGGGATTTGAACCCACGGCCTCTTGGTCCCGAACTACCGTTTGTTACTATAACCATTCAAAACATATCCAGCATCGGCATATTTGTGCTATTTTGTGAACTTTTATGTCCAATAAGTCTACACCTGTCTATCTTGAAATGGGTCAGTTCGGTACGAGAAAATGGGTCAAGTCATAGGGAATTTTGTGGAAAGGAAAAAGAATGAAACAAAGACAATTTGATCAGAGAAATGAGATTATGATTTCTGCTGAGGAGCTGGAACAGGCAAACCTGACGGGGTTTGATCGATTAGAACTTCATCTCCTGAATCAAGCCGTAGTAATCTTCCCTGGTGAGATGACCGCCTCTGAGCTGATTGAAGTTAGCGACTCCCTCTTGAAATTAGTGACTGGGTTAGTTGACAGATTATTGAAGTTATGCTCAGACTGTGACAACTGTGGTCAACAGGAACCATGCGCACTGATGTCTGGCAAATCACGCGATGAGAATCTCGACACAGCCTTGTCGGAAGAATCCGCCGATATATCTCTATTTACACAAATCTCTCCAGAACTGCAAAAGATGCTCCGAGAACATCGGATATGCCTTCTCAATCTGGAAGAGAAAATGCAAACTGGAGCCTGGGTGTATCTCAATGGTGACGCAGTGGGAGAATGCTGAGGACTTAGGTTCAATGGGTGTTTAAGGCCCCCTTCTCCCTATTCATAACTACAACACATTAAGAAGTGAAATGAACTGTGTTCAAAAGGGAGCCCCTTCTGTTTGGTGTCCTTTTGGGGGGCTAGGCCGGAAAAGATGACATGACGAAGTATTCTCTAAAAGTCACCCTTCAGGCGTAATTGGAGCGCCAGATGATGACGCCTCCGAATTCTCACACCTCACAACAAGCGCACAATAAAAGTCTGCTGTAAAGCGTTGTGCCTTCTCTGTTCAAAAAGGCAAATCATAAAAGCTCTTTTGTTTTTCTGACAAGGTAAAGCGGAATATTGGTAATGGCTCCGTCCTTGCGATATCCTCTCTTCGAAAAGCGGATGGCATATTGGGGATGACGCTCAGCAATGTACCGCTTAAAGGACGGAGCGGATTTTTCCTCACCGCCCTTTGTCTCAACAGGAATGATGTCCATTCCATGCTGCAGTACGAAGTCGATTTCTCCATTCTTATCAGAATAGTATCGCGGCTCCACCGGAAATTGTCCTCGGAGTTGCTGCAGTACATAGTTTTCAGTGAGCGGCCCCTTGAATTGGTAATCAGCCTTCAGAAGAATTGCGCTGTTGTCAATGCCCGCCATGTGTTTGAGCAGGCCGGTATCGAACAGAAAGAGCTTGAATTGATCCAGCTTGTCAAAGGCGGAGAGGGGATGCTCCATTTTGGAGACATTGTAGATACGGTTCAGCATTCCCGCCGAAACCAGCCACTCGATCGCCCCCTCAAAATCACGAGCCCGGCCGCCTTGCCTCACAGCGCCGTAGATGAACTTCTCATTGGATTTGGCAAGCTGGGAAACAATGCTGCGGAAGACCATCAAAATCCGCCCGCTGTTGACCTTGCCATTGTGCTTGGAGAAGTCGTTTTCATAGATTTCGATTAGTTCTCTCTGAATTTGGGAAATTTTAGCCGGATCTTTCTCCTTCACCCAGGAGGCAACGCACTCCGGCATCCCGCCAATGATCAGGTAGTTGTTGTAGGCTTCCAGCAGGCGGTTGTGAAAAATTTCCTCGATCTGCTGATCCTTATGGATGCTCTCGTAATAGGCATAGAGTGCCTCGTCTGTGGCTTCCAGAAACTCATCAAAGGTCAGTGGATAGAGGTCCAGCAAGTTGACCATGCCCACCAGATAGGACTTCGGTTGAGCAAGCAGTGTTCCAAGCAGGCTTCCTGCTGCAATGACATGGTATTCATTGGCTTTCTCTTTGAAGTATTTAAGCGAATTCAACGCCTCCGGGCATTCCTGGATCTCGTCAAAAATGATCAGCGTCTCCCCGGGGAGAATTTTTTCTCCGGCAATGAGGGAAAGCAATTCAACAATGCGCTGCGGGTTCTTGTTGGTCTCAAAAATAGACTTCAATTCGTCTTCTTCATCAAAGTTGAAATAGACAAAGCCGCTGTAGCAGCTCTGCCCAAACTCCCGCATCAGCCAGGTCTTGCCCACTTGGCGTGCGCCGCGCATGACCAGCGGCTTGCGGTCCGCACTGTTTTTCCAGTTGATTAAATCAGAAATCGCATTACGCTTCATTGAAATCACCGCCACTGTAATTTACAAAAATTGTAATACGTTTTTCTGATGAATTCAACCAAGTATTATCACATTTTCTCAGAAAAAAGCAAGTGAAAAAGCACACTATTTCGAGTTTCTCCTAAACAAAGGGGAAATAGAACATAATCAGAGAGTCCTTCGACACCTAAAATATAAATCAAAAAGAGGATAAGGCCGTGATCCCGAAAGGGGGATCGGCCTTTTTGACGCCCCTTTTCGGAAACTGGGCCGGAAAGGACGACATAACAAAGTATTTTTTCAAGGATACTCCTCTGGCAGGATTGGAACAGCAGATGATGACGCCTCCGAATTTCATGTCTCGCGGTGGCGGCCAGATGATCCTCTGCCGGTTCCGATACCGACCAGAGGATGTGGACTGCAAAAACTGCACAAAATATCATAAAAAACGTGACACCCGGCGGGTATGTCCCTGGCTGGAAGAACGGGCGGAAGCTGGTGTGGTCACATACGCTGTTCTGGCATCCGAATTCTATAAGCACTGGATGGACGGGCTGCTCGGAAATCGGATTCGAGAGGTGCTCTCAGGAAAAAGGCGGTCACCTACTACAACGAGGGTCACGCTGCCCGCCTACAGGTCTATTCCACATACTTGGCCAGCCATTGGAAACGTGATGACGGAAATCGTCGTTTGGCTGCTATGTATCTGATGACTGCCACCGAGCCGCTCCGGCGGTGGGGCGCTCTAAATCTCTTTGACTTATGGCCAACGGCTTTACATAAATGGCGTGTGCTGCATGGACTCAGCGGACAGGAATATGCACTGTATCAGGCCGCACGGGGAATCAGCCAGAGACGGTGGACCATCACGATCCCCGAGTTATGCGATGCGGACCTTGTGGATAATCTCACATTGGCGTTGATTCTGGACGCCCTGCTAATCGACCACTACGGATCTGTGGTCCTGCGACTGGGAGGAACTGGAGGTAAAACAAAATGCAAGCCATACTGAGCAACGCGCAGCACCCTGAGTATGGAAAGGCGACCATCCCATTCCCTATTGGGGAAAATGAATACGACCGCCGCCTGGAACTGCTGGGGAAAATGGAGATTGGAGGCCCAATCAAGCGGGACTGCTTTATCCGGGAAATCCAGCACGACCCCTCCATCCTGCAGCAGTTGGTCGGATGTAACGTGACAGTGGATGAATTGGACTATCTGGCCAAGCGGCTGGACAGCTTCGATGATCGGGAGATGGCAAAATTTCAGGGGGCGGCAGTCAGCTGCGGCTGCCATGGGATTGTAGATCTCATCAACCTGACCTTTTCCTGTCAGCAGGTTACCATCATCACGGATTTTTCCGACTTGGAGGAAATCGGCCAGAATCACTATATGGATCTGAACGGCGGCACCGTCAGATCGGAGAAACTGGAATATCTGGATGGATATGAAACAGCGTTGCTCTTGATTGAGGGCGGAGGCGAAACAATCACTCCCTACGGCGTTGTGTATAACAATGGCATGAGGCTCCCACAGCTTTATGATGGCCGCCGCTTTCCAGAGTATTTCTACGAAAGCTGTTTAGCCTCTGTAATCCTCACCCTCCCAGGCCATCCCAAGGAACGGGAGATGCTTTATTTTCCTTGCACAGAGAGCAAAATCGCCCGGGCACTGCGGCGGCTGGAAGTCGAACAGCCAGAACAGTGCGTGGCGACTCTGGACACTTCCGAAATCAGCGAGGCGGTCTGTGGTGTTTTCGAGGATGAGTATCCCCTGAATGAGCACCTGGAAACACTAAACGCACTGACCCGATGCCTTCAAAAGTTCGACGGTCAGGCGCTTGAGGACTTCCATACAGTCTTTGATACTGTTTGGCCGGAGACACCGGAGGAAGTCCTGTATCTGGCAGAAGAACTTCGTGATTTTACTGTGGTTCCGGACATCAGCTCGGCGGAAGAGTATGGTTGGTTTCTGATCACGAAATCCGAACATTTATATGGCGGCAGGCGATTCTTGCCTCTCATATCTTTTGCCATTGGAAGTTTTCCTATTTTCAGGATGTAGTCCTCTACTGCCCGATAACATTCTTCTTTGGCCCAGTATTTACCGTTCAAAACCGCCCACCTCCCATCTCTATGCTGGTATTCTTCTTTTGGCAGAGACTCTGATTCATTTGCTTCTCCGACAGATTTCGGTCCATGATCGAACGGATTTCCGGCTTTGACCCCAGATATGCTACATAGCCCCGGTCTCCAAAGCGGCCGCCTTCCTGCTGGATGCGGTGCTGGCCATATTTCTGATAGTCGATGCACGCTTCCAATTCTGGATCAACATCTAAAGGACGAAGTGCGGCGCACCAACGGTCAGATCAGCTTCGACAGGGCACTGGACCAGCAGCGCCGGTTCCCGGAGGATGTCTTTGACGATGACGTATGAGTGACCTTCGATTCATGTCACCATATCTCAAAGGCGGAGGAGACAGCGCCCGGAGAGCAAATCGCATCCGCTACTTTGCCACTCGCCCCGGTGTGGAGGTGCTCTCCGATGGGGGAAGTCAACCCGCCACCAAAAAGCAGAAAGCCTATATCCAGCAGTTGCTCCGGGCCTTCCCTGACGCCAGGGAGCTATTGGAGTATGAGGACTATCTGAAAAACCAGACGCAGGAGTCCGCGTCGGAGTTCATCCGACAGGCTCGAGAGGACTTTGCGGTGCCCATGAGCCAGCGGGAGAACTATCTGGACTATGTGTCCTACCGCCCCGGCGTGGAATTGCGGGGAGAGCATGGTCTCTGGACCAGCGGCGGCAAGGTGGAGAATCTGGCCGAGGCGGTGCGGGAGGTGGCGGAGCATCCCGGCAACGTCTGGACGCCGGTGGTGGCGATCCGCCGGCAGGACGCGGAGCGGCTGGGCTACGACAACGCGGAAAACTGGCGCGCCCTGGTAAACGCCAGCCTTTGCGACATCGCCAAAGGCTACAAGATCCATCCGGATCACCTGCGGTGGTACGCCGCCTTCCATGAAAAAGAGAAGAGCGTCCATATCCACATGGTAGTATTCTCCTCCGATCCCAAAGAGGGCTACCTCACTCCGGACGGCATCCGGCAGGTGAAGTCCGCCTTCGCCCGGCGGATCTTCCAACAGGACCTGATGCATATCTATGAGCAGAAGACAGCGTACCGCAACCAGCTACAGCAGAATGCCGCGGAGGCCATGCAGGAGCTGATCCGGCAGATGCGGGATGAGACCCCTGGAGAACCCGCAGCTGGAAGATCAGATAGAGGCCTTGGCGCGGCGCCTGCGGACGGTCCGAGGGAAAAAGGTCTACGGCTACCTGCCGCCGGAGGTGAAGCTGATGGTGGATGGGATTGTGGATGCGCTGGCTGCTGATGAGCGAGTGACAAAAACCTATGATCTCTGGAATGAGATGCGGGAGTCTATCTGCCGGACCTACTCGGAGCACTTGCCAGAGCGGCTGCCGCTCTCCAAACAGAAGGAGTTCAAGCCTGTGCGGAACATGGTGATCCGAGAGGCGTTACTACTGGTACAACAGGAAGAAGGGATTGCAGAAGAGCCGCAGCGGGAAGCTGACCTACGCCACGTCCAACACGCTGCGGAAAGCGGCGATCCGGTGGCCATGTGTGACCTGAGCGACCTCCTGATGAAGCAACGAAGAAGCAGTGAGGCGCTGTACTGGCTGGAGCAGTCCGCCCGAAATGGCGATCCTCGCGGGCAATATGTGCTTGGAACGTGGTATCTGAAACGAGGGAATGTCCAAAACGCACTCCGATGGCTGACTGCGGCTGCTGACCTGGGCAGCAGCACTGCCCAGTATCGTCTGGGTATGCTGTACCTGAAGGGCGAACAGGTGGAGAAGAATTTGGAGCTGGCAGTCCGATATCTGACTGCCTCCGCGGAGTGCGGAAACCAGTATGCTCAGTACACACTGGGAAGTCTGTATCGTTCCGGAGATGGGGTCTCCAGAGACGAGGCCCTGGGACGGGAGTGGCTGTCCCGTTCTGCGGCCCAGGGAAACCCATACGCCCAGCATCTTCTGGATCACCCGGACCAGAAATGGTCTATCGCAGCCCAGTCTGTGACACGGCTGCTGTACCACATGAGCCGGATCTTCGAGGACAACTGCAAGACAGACGTTATGAACCGGGGGCTACAGATCGACCGCAAGCGCCGCCATCAGCTCCGGGAGCGGAGACTCGCTCTGGGGCACAAGCCGGATGACCATGAGGATGAGGAGATCGGACTCCACTGAGTGCTTGAGCACACACTGTTCTGACTGGACAATGGCAAGTAAATTGAGTATACTACTTTCATAAGATATTGCAGAAGACCGTGATTCCGAACGGGCGGATTATGTGGAGGTGAATGCAGTATGGCAGGCAAGATCCCATCTGATGGCGTCGTTGTGCAGAATGCTAGACGAGCGGTTGCGGCGGAACTGCGGAAAAAGAAAATTTTGAAACAACCGATTGCAAAATTCGATCCCAAAACCGGCAAGGTATACTTGCTGCATAGTGACGGCACCCGCGAGGAGGTCGGCGAGGCCAGAAAGGGACGTTACAGTGAACGGCTGTCTTAAGAAACCAGAGGTGGTCGCATTTGCTGGCCCCAATGGCTCCGGAAAAAGTACGATCACAAATTTGCTCCGCCCCACGACCGCTGAATAAGCAGTCGTAAAATATAGTTGTGTAAAGGGCACCTGCTCTCCTTTTGGGAGGGCGGGTGCTTTTTACTTGGAAGTGAACAGAATCATGGAACCCTACATCCCCTTCACCGACGAACAGAAGCGTCGGGCCAATGCGGTGGATCTGGAGGATTACCTGCTCCGCCGGGGCGAGAAACTACTCCCCTCGGGCCGGGATAAGCGTCTGGCCACAAATCACAGTGTGACCATACGAGGCAGCGAGTGGTTCGACCATGATACGCAGCAGGGCGGTCACGCCATCGACTTCGTGCGGACGCACGACGGATGCTCCTTTCAGGAGGCAGTCGCAAAGCTGCTGGACGGAGAACAGGGACATGCTTTTCGGTTTGCGTCGGAAAGAAACGCGGAACCACAGAAGCTCTTTGCGCTGCCACTCCCCCACCACAATATGCGCCGGGTGTATGCCTACCTTATGAAGCAGCGGCACATCGACCGGGATATCATCACCCACTTCGCGCGGGCGGGAACACTCTATGAGGATGCGAAATATCACAACGCCGTGTTCGTCGGAACAGACGAACACGGCGTTTCCCGTCACGCGCAGAAGCGCAGCACCAACAGTCAGGGCAAGTCCTTCAAACTCAACGTGGCGGGCAGTGACGCGCGATACAGCTTTCACCATCTGGGAGATGATGGGGACCTGTATGTATTTGAGGCCCCTATCGACCTTCTCTCCTATATCACCCTGCATCCGGAGAACTGGCAGCAGCACAGCTATGTGGCCTGCTGCGGTACCAGCTATGAACCGGTACGGTGGATTCTGACGCGGATGGAAGCTCCGCAGATGGTGTCTCTCTGTCTGGACCACGACAATGCGGGAGATCAGGGCTGCGAACGGATGGCGAAACAGATCTCCTCGGAGTTCGGCTTTCCCACTCGTCGACTGGTCCCGGAGCAAAAGGATTGGAATGAGGACCTCTGCGCCCTGCGGGAAGCCCCAAGGCGTCAGAGAATGGAGATGGAAATGAGGTGAAAATCTCACGTGAATCAGAATATCTGGTCACTGATCGGCTTTGCTGCGGTGGCTTTGATCGTGATGGGCGGGCTGGCATTTCTCTCCCAGCACTATACGCTGGACAATATCAAGAGTAAAACTGTGGGTGACGGGCAGTACGGCACCGCCCGCTGGGCGACAAAGCGGGAGATTCAAAAAACGTATCGCCATGTGCCCTTCCAACCAGAACTCTGGCGGAAGGGAGAACACCTACCGGAACAGCAGGGCTTAGTGCTGGGCAGTCTTGGCCGGAAAAATCATGTTACAGCACTGGTGGATTGCGACGATATCCACTGTCTGATGATCGGCGCAAGCGGTATTGGCAAAACCGCCTTCTTTCTGTATCTGAATTTGGAATATGCCTGTGCCAGCGGCATGAGCTATCTGGCTCTGGATACCAAGGGAGACCTGGCCCGGAACTACGGCGCGGTGGCCAGCAAATACTACGGTTACCAAGTCTCCGTGATCGATCTGCGGAATCCCACTCGGTCCGATGGGAACAACCTGCTGACTCTTATCAACCGCTACATGGATCTGGCCCGAGAACATCCGGACAGCCTGACCTACAAGGCTCGAGCCGAGAAGTACACGAAAATCCTGGCCAAGAGCATCGTCAACCCAGGCGGAGATAGCTCCCAGAGGGGAGAAAATGCCTACTTCTACGAGTCCGCGGAGGGCCTTCTGGCTGCGGTGATCCTATTGCTGTCAGAGTATCTCCCGCCAGCAGAAGGAGAGCCGGAGACACGACATATCGTGTCGGTGTTCAAGCTGGTGCAGGCTCTCCTGGCCGTAGACCCCAGGAGCAAGGACCAGCGGAACGGCTTCCAGATCCTGATGGACCGGCTGCCGGAGAATCACAGGGCCTATATGCTGGCCGGCGCCGCCCTGACCGCCTCCGATCAGGCCATGGCCTCTGTCATGTCCACGGTGCTTTCCAGACCGAATTCCTTTCTGGACACAGAGCTGGAGCAGGTACTCTGCTTCGACAGCGCCATTGACGCGGAGACCTTCGCCTCCCAAAAATGCGCCATATTCCTGATCCTCCCGGAGGAGGACGCCACCAAGAACTTCATGGCGGGCCTCATCATCCAGAACCTGGCGAGAGAGCTGTTCTTCCTGGCGGACAAAAACGAGGGGAAGCTGAAGAACCGTGTGGTGTTCTTCTGCGACGAGCTGGGCACCATGCCGCCCTTTGACATCCTGCCGCTATTCTCCGCTGGCCGTTCTCGGCGGCTGACCCTGGTTCCCATCATTCAGAGCATTGCGCAGTTGGAGAAGATCTATGGCAAGGAGGGTGCGGAGATCCTGACGGACAACTGCCAGGACACGATTTTCGGCGGCTTCGCGCCCCAGAGCCAGACAGTGGAGGTGCTGTCCAAGGCCCTGGGCAGCCACACCGTCCTCTCCGGCTCCATCTCCCGGGGGAAAAACGATCCTAGCCAGTCCCTGTAGATGATGGAGCGGGCGCTCATGACGCCGGATAGTTGAAATCCATTCCAAAGGGAGAGTTTGTGGTGATGAAGACCGGAACCCATCCCATGCGGACCCGGCTGCGGCTGTTTCTGGAAAGGGGTATTATCTTTGGCGAACCCTACCAGATGCCGGAGCGGGTGGCCAGAAAGGTGGCCTATGCCGGGAAACGGCAGCTGACGCAGGCTATCATAAGGAAAAAGCGTGGGACTACTCCGCCCACAAATCAGTACAGGGGCCAGAGCGACTATAACACGGCCCAGGAGGTGTGAATGGATGAGCTTTTTTAATGATGTTTATGGAGACCGTGACCTGTCCACTCGGGCTAAAACGGTATGTCTGTACCTCCATGACCGTGCCAATGGAGATGGCGAGAGCTAGTACGCCATTGGCACCATTGCGGCGGACCTGGCCCTCTCCCGCTCCACAGTCAAACGGGCTCTCAGCGATCTAGTCCGGCTGGGCAAGGTGGAGAAGCAGCCCCGTTACCGAGAGAACGGTGGCCAGACTTCCAACCTGTACCGATTGCGAAAATGAGAGCAGACGAAAAAGCAGTCTCCCCGCCAAGGGGAGACTGTTTCAATCACCTAGCCCCGGGGGCGGGTCATTGTGGACCACCAAGATAATCCCAAGAGAAGGATCGTTATCTTCAGAGAACAGAATACATTACTCTTCTAATTTCTCTCCGGTACCGATTGTAGGCCAACTCCATCTCCCATTTATGGTAATATGATACCATTCTGGAGAATAGCTACATAAAGGATATAAAAGGACACCCAAAACTGCTCCGGTCTTCTTCCTCTTAGGGAGCTCTCAACGGCGGCAGGGTCACAATCCGGCTACAAATCCGCTCTAGCAGGGTGCTGTTGTGGCTGACCACCAGGAGCCCCAGCTCCCTCCGCTGAGCCTCCTCCATAAGGAACTGCCAGATCTGGGCTTGGGTGATCAGGTCCAGCATGGCAGTGATCTCGTCGCACAGCAGATAGCGGGTCCGGGGCCCCAGGGCCCGGGCGATGCAGAACCGCTGGAGCTCCCCACCGGAGAGCTCCCGGGGATACCGGCGGAGCCACTGGGGCTGGATGTGGAGGGCCTTCAGCAGGCGCTCCTCCACCGGGCCGGCCTCATGCAGCGAGACCTCCAGCGGCAGGAGGGGGTCCAGGGCTGTCTCTGGGTGCTGCCAGATCATCTGCACCGGGCAGGCTCTCCCGTACCGGGACAGGGGCTCCCCGTCCAGCAGGATCTGACCGTCCGTGGGCCGCTGGTATCCCGCAAGGAGCCGGCAGAGGGTGGTCTTGCCCCGGCCGCTGGGGGCGGACAGCCCCAGCCGCTCCCCGGGCTCCAGGGTAAGGCTGACGTCCTCCAGTACCGGCCGTTTCCCCCGGCGGGGATAGCGGAAGGTGAGATTTTTTGCCTCCAGGCTCATGGACGCTCCCCTCCCTCCGGAAAATAGCACCGGACCCGGCCGCCCCGGAGGGCGGTATCCGGCACCGGTCCGCCGGACCGGCAGACCTCCTGACAGCGGGCGCACCGGGGGGCGAACTGACAGCCCGCCGGGATCTCCCCCGGATAGGGCTGGGTGCCGGGGATGGGGACAAAGCCGTTCTGAGGCAGGGCGTTCCACAGGGCCCGGGTGTAGGGGTGGCGCAGGGTCCCGGCGGCGAAGTCGGCGGCATCCGCTTCCTCGATGGTCTCTCCGGCGTAGAGCACCAGCACCCGGTGAGCGATGGTGAGGGCCAGTTCCAGGTCATGGGTGATGAGGAGCACCCCGGCCCCCTCCTCCGCCAGTTCCCGGAAGTGGCCCAGGATGCGCCCAGCGGCCCGGGCGTCCAGGCCGGGGGTGGGCTCATCGGCGATGATCAGCTTCGGCCGCTCCGCCACGGCGGCGGCAATCAGCGCCCGTCGGGCCATGCCGCCGGAGAGCTCAAAGGGATACATCCCCTCTGCCTCCGCCCCCAGGCCGTACCGGGCCAGGACGGCGCGGCTCTCCGCCCGGGCCCTATCATCCCGCCGGCCCCGGCGGATCTGAGGGCCGATTTCCATCAAGGGATCCAGGTAGGTGACCCCCTGGGGCACCAGCGTGATCTCCCGGCCCCGGAAGGCCTCCACCCGCCGCCGGGTGAGGGGCTCGCCCCCATAGGCGATTGTCCCCTCCAAGCTGGCGTTGTATGGGAGGATGCCCAGGATGCCGTGGGCCAGCAGGCTCTTTCCGGAGCCGCTGGAGCCCACCACCGCCGTCACCTGGCCCGGACGGATGGCAAAAGTCAGATCCCGGATCACCGGCAGGCTCAGCCGCCGGGTGCCCCGGTCATATTGGGTAAAGGAGATGGAGAGGTGCTCCGCCTGTAACAGAGGCTCCATGGACGGCCTCCTTTCCTGAGATTCGGGCGGACACACCGGCCCGCCCTTACTGATGCAAGCTGGAGGGATCCAGCAATCGCCGCGCCTGCTCCCCCAGACCGGCGAACAGCAACACCACCCCCACCAGGGCCGCGCCGGGAAACAGGGCCAGCCACCACCGGCCGGTGGTGAGGTACTGCATACTCTCCGACAGGATCACCCCGATGGCGGGCTGCTCCGAGGACAGGCCGAAGCCCAGGAAGGTGACGCTGGCCTCGTGGAGGATGGCATGGGGGAACTGAAGGATCAGCCCCGTGAGGAACTGGGGCAGCAGATGGGGCAGCAGATGGCGCCGGACCAGCTGTCCCCGGGGCACGCCCAGCTTCTCCGCCGCCAGCAGATAGGGGGCCTGACGGAGCTGGAGGACCTCCTCCCGGACCAGCCGGGCCAGGGAGGACCAGTGGCTGAGGGACACGCCGGCCACCACCCCCAGGAAGCCCCGGCCGCAGGCCAGGGAAATCAGCATCACCAGCAGGATGTGGGGAATACCCAAAAACAGGTCGATCAGCCAGGAGAGGACCGCGTCCGCCCAACGGCTCAGGGCGGCGGCCACGCCCAGGGCCAGGGCGATGACGGCGCTGACGCAGGCAGTGAGGGCCCCGATGCGGATGGACAGGGACAGCCCCGCCAGGGTCCGGGAGAGCATGTCCCGCCCCAGCCAGTCGGTGCCGAACAGCCCGTCCGGGCCGGGGGCCAGATTCGTACGGGAGAAGTCCGCCGCCGTGGCCCGATCTGTCAAAAGCGCCCCCGACACCGTGACCGCCAGCAGGAGCACTGCCGTGAACAGCAGCAGCCCAAGAGCCCGCTGCCTACGGTTCCAGGATCTCATCGCCGGGCCGCCCCCCTTCTGATCTTGGGGTCCACCACGCCGTACAGCAGATCTGCGGCCAGATTCCCGGCAAAGACGATGGCGGCGGTGATGACCGTAATGCCCAGCAGTAAAGGAAGATCACTTCCCAGCCCAGCATTGACTGCGGCCTGACCCAGGCCCGGATAGGAGAACACCTGCTCCACCAGCACGGAGCCGCCGATGATCTCGCTGACCGAGGCGAACTGCAGAGTGATGGCGGGCAGGGCCACGTTCCGCAGGCCGTGGCGCAGAACGATGGCATGAAGCCGCTCTCCCCGGGCCCGGGCGAAGAGCACATAGTCCGACTCCAGCACATCCACCATCTTCTCCCGGGTATGGAGGGCGATGGAGGACACCCCGGTGATGCTGAGGGTCAGGGCCGGAAGCACGGCGTGGTGGAGCCGCTCCAACACTGTGACGCTGTCCGCCGCCGCGCCGATGGGCACCGACAGGCCGATGGGGAACCACCCCAGCCAGACGGAGAACACCATCAGCAGCAACAGGGCCAGCCAGAAGGCGGGGGTGCTGGAGATCAGCAGACACCAGCCCCGGATGAGCCGGTCCGGCCACCGGCCCCGCAGGGCTCCGGCCGTCACGCCCAGTGTCAGGCCCAGCACGCCGGACAGCCCCCAGGCGAAGAGCAGCAGCCCCAGGGAGTTCCCCAGCCGCTCCGCGATGATTTCAAGCACCGGCCGGCGGTACAGCAGCGAGGTGCCGAAGTCCCCCCGGACCGCGTCGGCCAGCCAGCCCAGATACCGCTCCGGCAGGGGGGTATTGGTGCCCCAGTAGTCCTCCAGCTGGGCGACCTGCTCCGGGCTCATGGAACCCAGAGCCACCTGACCCACGTTGGTCTGCAGCGGGTCCAGGGGAGATGCGGCCATCAGCAGGAAGGCCGCGAGACTCACCCCCAGCAGGAGCAGCATCATCTGGATGCACTTTTTCCCCGCGAATTCCAGGCGGTGTCTCATGGGGTCGCTCCTTTCCGAGGGTCAGGGATTTTCCGCCGGCAGCTCCCAGCTCCACCGGTCCACGTTGTTGGCGATGGACCAGCCGTGGCCGTGGGGGTGGATCTTCTGCTCCGCGATCCGGAGCCCGTCCCGCACCCAGTACAGATGGTCCACGTTCACCAGCCACACCCAGGGGATGTCCCCCTCCTGAGTGACGCCGGCGGTGCCGTCCCACTGGGCCAGCTGCCAGAGTTCGTAGGACGCCTCCAAATCGGTGCTGGCCAGAGCCTGGTCCATATAGCGGTCCACGTCGGGGTTGGCATAGGGGGAGTACTGGGCGGAGCTGGTGTCCCCGATGGTGTGATAGAGATTGTAGAGCTCCATAGGGGTGTGGGCGCCCCACCCCCAGATCAGGGGCTGGGAGAGGGCCCGGTCATAGGCGGTGTCCCAGCCCACCCCCTCCAGGGTGCAGGCGATGCCCAGCTCCTCCAGCTGGCCGGCGAAGTCGGCGCACAGAGCCTGACGCACCGAGTCCCCGGTGGAGTAGAGTAGGTCCAGCTCCGCCCGGATGCCGTCCTTGTAGCGATAGCCGTCATCGTCCAGGAGCCAGCCCGCCTCGTCCAGCAGGGCGGCGGCCCCCTCCGGGTCGTAGGACACCTCCGAGGCCGGATTGTACCAGGGCAGATTGTCGCAGACGCTGTAGGCTGGGGAACCGTGGCCGTTCAGCACGTGGTCGATCATCTCCTGCCGGTCGATGCCGATGTTGATGGCCCGGCGGACCCGCACATCTGCGGTGAAGTCGTTGCCCACAGCCCGGCCCCGGCTGTCCGTCTCGGCGGGGACGGCGGGCAGGTTGAAGCCCCGGTTGTCCACGCTGTCATAGGCGGCCAGGGTATAGCCATCGATCGTCTGGTCGGAGTAGGTGGCGGAGGTGTAGGCCACGTCCACCTGCCCCGCCTGGGCCGCCAGAAAGGCGGCGTCCTCCTCCATGAAGAGGATCACCACCCGTTGGATCTCCGGGGCCTCCCCGTAGTAGTCCGGGTTGGCCTCCAGGATCACCTGCTGGCCCCGGTCCCACTGGACCAGCTCATACCGGCCGGAGCCGATGGGATTTGCCCCGTAGGTGGTCGGGTCATAGGCGTGCTCCGGCACGATGCCCACGATGGCCATGGTATAGGGCCAGATGGAAAAGGGGCGGGTCATGTGAAAGACCACAGTGGTGTCGTCCGCCGCTTCGGCAAAATCCAGCATGGTGAAGTCGTTGACGGAGCTGCTGGACTTGACCGTGTTGTAGGTGAAGGCCACGTCCGCCGCCGTCAGGGGCTCCCCGTCGGTGAATCCCGCGTCCTCCCGGATGTGTACCGTCCAGGTGAGGCCGTCGCCGCTGACTACGTAATCCGTCGCCAGGTCATAGCCGATGGTGAGGTCCGTGTTGGTGACCGTCAGGGTGGACTGGATCAGGGGCTCGTGGACGTGCTCCCCCGCCCCCCAGCCGAAGGCCGGGTCAAAGCCCGCGGCGGGCTCGGAATTGGGGTCCATGGCGATGACCACGGTGTCCGTCCTCTGGGCGGGCCCTTCTGCCGCGGAAGCGCCGGCGGCGGACGGTCCCCCGCAGCCGGTCAGGGTGCCGGCCGCCAGAACGGCAGCCAGAAAGATACTGACAAGGTATTTTCCTTTCACGGAACACCTCACTTACGGAAATCTTCCTGCCGCAGCTGTCCCAGGGCCTCCTGGAGGACAGCTTGGTAGGGAACATCGTGCTCACGTGCCAGCTCCGCCGCATCCTCGAACTCCGGCTTTACGTGGGTGATGCCGTAGCCCCGGGCCAGCTTCAGCTTCACCGGTCCCCACCGGGTCTGGACCATCCCCGCGCCGGGCGTCAGGAAGTATTTTCCGCACCGCCGGACCCGCAGGCCGTTGGTGGTGGTCTCCGCCAAGATCCTCCGGGCCAGCTCCCCCTCCTGCTCCGGGACGCACAGCACCGTCAACACGTGGCCGGGGCGGCCCTTCTTCATGGTGCCGGGGAGGGTGTACACGTCCAGGGCTCCCGCCTCCAGTAGGCGGGAGGCGGCGAAGGACAGTGCCTCCGGCGTCATGTCATCGACATTGCACACCAGCTCCAGGATCTCCCCGTTGGCCTCCTCCACCGTCTCCCCCAGGAAGGCCCGGACGCAGTTGGCCTGCTGGAACTGCTTGGTGCCGATGCCCACGCCCACGGCCTTGGTGACCATGACCGGCATGGGACCGTATGCGTCGGCGAAGCTGGTCAGCAGGGCCGCACCGGTGGGCGTGCACAGCTCCCCCTGAATTGTCCCGCCGCAGATGGGTACGCCGGAGAGCAGGTTGGCGGTGGCCGGGGCCGGAACGGGCATCACCCCGTGGGCGCACCGGACGGTGCCGCTGCCCACGTGGATGGGGGACACCACGATCCGCTCCGGTGCCAGCAGGTACAGGGCGTAGCACACCCCTGCCACATCAGCCACTGCGTCCAGGGCCCCCACCTCGTGGAAGTGGACGTCTCCCACCGGACAGCCGTGGGCCTTGGCCTCCGCCCGGGCGATGGCGTCGTACACCCGTCGGGCCCGACGGCGCACCTCCTCCGGCAGGGGAAGGCCGTCCAGAAGCTCCCCGATGTGCCCCGGTGTGGCATGGTAATGATGGTGGCCCTCACCATGGTCATGGGGGTGATCGTGGTCATGGTCGTGATGGTGATGGTAATCGTGGTCGTGGCCGTGGGCCTCCCCGTGGCTGTGGACGTGGGGGTGGGGTGCCTCCGCGGGAACGGAACCCCCCGTCTCCTCCTGGCCGTGGACCGCCACCGTCATGTGGGTGCCAGCGATGCCGCAGGTAGCGGCAGCCTGGGCCTCAACCCGGACGCCGGGCAGGCCCAGGGCGTTCATGGCGTCCAAAAACGCCTGCCTGTCCTCCAGAAGCTCATACAGGGCGGCCATCAGCATATCCCCGGCTGCGCCCATGTTGCACTCAATAAAAAGTGTTTTCATTTTCACTCCTTCAGCCCTTCCATCTGATTGATCCGACTGGCCAGATACCCCGCGCCGAAGCCGTTGTCGATATTCACCACACTGCACCCTGAGGCGCAGGAGTTCAGCATGCTCAGCAGGGCAGAGAAACCGCCGAAACTGGCTCCGTAGCCCACACTGGTGGGTACCGCGATAACCGGGCAGTCTACCAGGCCGCCCACTACGGAGGCCAGCGCTCCTTCCATCCCCGCCACAGTGACAACGCACCGGGCGGCCATCAGGGTGTCCAGATTGCTCAGCAGCCGGTGGAGTCCGGCCACCCCCACATCGTACAGACGGGTGACATGATTCCCCATAGCCTCGGCGGTGAGGGCTGCCTCCTCCGCCACCGGGATGTCGCTGGTGCCGCCGGTGGCCACCACGATGTTGCCCCGCCGCTTCTGCTCCCCGGGGAAGGCTAGGCCCAGCCGGGCGCTGGCGTGGTACTCCAGAGGGACGGACTGGGCGACGGCCTCCGCCACTTCCGGGCCGATGCGGGTCACCAAGATGTTCCGGCAGCCCCGCTCCCCCATGGTTCGGGCGATGCCGGCGATCTGCTCCGTTGTCTTGCCAGCGCCGTAGATCACTTCCGCTGCCCCCTGGCGGACGGAGCGGTGGAAGTCCACCTTGGCGTAGCCCAGGTCCTCAAAAGGCGCCTCTTTGAGCTTCAGCAGGGCATTCTCCGGAGCGGTTGCGCCCTCCGCCACGCTGCGGAGCAGCTGCAAAATATCGTGTTTGTTATCCATGGAAGTGCCTCCTCTCAGGCGGACGGGGCTCTGGGGGCCAGGTCCAGCAGAATGTCTGAAAAGTCCGACCGGAGGGCGACCGTCAGGTCCTCCCGCCGCTCCAGGGCCAGGGGCAGCTGGGCCGCCGTTGCTTGGACGCGGGCCGCCCCGTGGAAGAGCCGCACCCGGAAATCCCGGAAGCCCAATGCCGCCAGCGCGGCCTCCGCCCGCTCCACCCGCTCTAGGTCCCGGGCCTGGATGGGCGTTCCGGTGGGGATGCGGGTGGCCAGACAGGCGTAGGCCGGCTTGTCCCAGGTGAACAGCCCCGCCTCCCTCGACAGGCGGCGGACCTCTTCTTTGGTAAGGCCGCACTCCCGCAGGGGCGAGCGGACCTCCAGCTCCTGCAGGGCCCGCATCCCGGGGCGGTCCCCCGCGTCGTCGGAGGCGTTGGTGCCGTCCAGCAGCACTGGGTAGCCGTCCCGCCGGACGGTCTCCCACAGGCGGTTGAACAGGGCCCGCTTGCAGTGGTAGCACCGCTGGGGGCCGTTGGCCGCCGCCTCCGGCACCGTCAGGACATCCAGCTCCACCACGCTCATGAGGACGTCCAGCTCCCGGGCCAAGCGGCAGGCATTCTCGTACTCAAATCGGGGCTGGAAGGGAGTCTTTACATAGTAGGCCCGCACATCGCAGCCATACCGCTTGGCAGCCCACAGAAGAAGAGCCGAATCCGTCCCGCCGGAGAAGGCGGCTGCCGCCTTGGGTACCGTGTGAAAAAATTCTTCCAGGGTCATAAGGGTAGCTCCTTTCCATCGCTCCACAGAAAAAAGCGTCTGTTTTCCCCGCTTTGCCGGGAAAACAGGCGCCTTCTGACACCGTTACACTTCAATCTGGATGCTTCGCCGCATCGCCATCGACAGGCGGCACTGAGTCCATCGTTCTTCAAACGACTGCGGAGCCGTCCCTGACTTCTGTCAGGTCATCCCGGCTTCCTGCCGGTGGCGTCTCTCCACTATTGAATATATTATACCATCCGGAGTATACTCTAAGTCAAGAGGCAACAGACATTTTTTAAGAATTTTCCAGGCGCTCTGCTGGGTCTTCCTCGCCGTTGGCCGCAAAAAGTGCCCCGCAGACTCCGAAAAAAGCCCTCAGGTCTTGGGAAAGATTGACTTCCGGGCGGTAAACTCTTGCAATTTTTTACATATTGAGAGGACTGCTGGCACTTCTGTCCGGTGTCTGTGAAAAATCGAGGACGGTTCGTCACAATGAAGATGTTCAAGAGGCAACTCCAGCCCCCCCGCCAGACCCTACTGTCTGCAGTTTTGAGGCCAGCTCTGATCACGCTGGTGCATAATGGTGCATTTCGGACAGCAAACGACTGAGTTCCACGAGGACGAGATGTCCACCTATGAGCTATTTGATCTGCCGGGGAGGGATTCTTGAATTCCTGGTAACCGGGGAAGTTTTTCCAGTATGCACTGACGGTGGATGAAAAACGGGCCTTTGAATACTCCATCCCCTACCACAATCAGAAAGCGGACATCCATTCGTCCTTCTACTACTATGTGATCTACACGGCGTCCTCCCTGGTTCCGGAGGCCTTTTCTAAGCAGGTAGGCATCGTGCCCAACTTCCTCTTCTACCTGCTGGCCACAGTTTTGCTCTTCCTGCTCTCCTGGTGCATCTCCGGGAGCCCCATTCTGGGAGTGGCGGCGACCATGTGTGGGGCCATGGCACACATCCGGATATACGCCATGTTGACAGTCTGCTGCTGGCTCCGGTACACCTGCGGACCCTGCGGGAGGCGAAAGAAACTGGGCACTGAGGTGGTGCACGCTACTAACGTTGTTACACTGCATCAACCACAGCATTCTGACCCACAACTATTTCTCGTCTTCTGTTTCTTTCTCCGCAGTCTAGGCGATGTGTTCTTCCATCTTTCTCATACCCGTCTATTTGTCGGGGGATTTGACGATTACCACGACTCGGCTTTTATTTAAGAATGCCCGCGTGGTCGTATTCAAGTCTGCGTCTGCAAATACCAGAAGTCACCAAGTGGACCAATTGTCAGCCCCTGGTATTTGTGTTATATGAGATCGATCGATATCGTCTTATCTCCCACTGTCTGGCCCAGGTGATTGGTTCTGTAAGCCGACCATCAAAGCAGAATGTAGCGCATTTTACGGTTCTTGTTGCCGCAGCATCGGAAGCCGCCTCATTTCAAATTTGCATCATCCAGCGCTTCACCCCAGACGGCGTGAACAAAGCTAGCCCGTGGAAGTTTCTTCTTTCCCAGCCCATATCCGTTGCGGGTATTTTCCATGTCCGGCGGTGGGCCGAACTTCTGAACGAAATGGTCTAGGAGAGCGGCCCCGGTCGGAGTACACAATTCCTCCCGGATTTCTCCGGTATAATACGGAATCCGCTGCAGTAACATAGCTGTGGCCGGAGCCGGTACAGGAAGTACACCGCGCGCGCAATGGATCTCGCCGGTGCCTGTGCAAACAGGTGAAGCACAGATAGAATCGGGCTTTAGCATCTCCAGCGCCACGCACACGCCAGTAATATCCACCAAGGCGTCCAGATCTCCCAATCTGCTGAAGTGGATTTGGCTGACGGCTATACCGTGCACCCGTGACTCTGCCTCAAGGATTTTGTGATAAACTTCCCGGATATTCTGGATGACAGATACCGGAAACGGCAGATGTGCCAAAAGGTCTCCAATCCCTTTCACAGAGGCGGCTTCCTTCTCTCGAGCGGAAAATCGCTGACGGCTTCCACTTTGCTCGATCTCCCCTTCCTCTTCTCCATCGATCCATACATCCATATAAGTCCCATGTACCTGGAAGGTGTCTCCCGGCCGGGCTACCACTGTCACCCCTGGGAACAGTCGATTCATAATCTCCAAATAAAACTTCTGGTCCTCGAGCAACTCATATAGGGCTCCCATCAGCATATCCCCGGCGGCGCCCATGCTACAGTCAAAATACAAAGTTCTCACGGTTTCCCCTCTCATCCAAGTCGATTTTCTGCCAGTCAGCTGAACTCCTCATGTCCCACCATAAAGCATCAGGATGATCATAGCACCTACCAGTGCGATGTGCGCATCCCAGGCCAAAGCCCACGATTCCCGCCATGATTACCGCTATACACAACAAAAATGTAATCAAAGAGTTAAGAAATGTGCCTTCCCGCTCCGCATACGCAGGTTTCTTCTTCATATTCCGCCCCCACAATCTCGCCAAAATATTAGCTAAAAATCTATCCTTCTTCTGCCCTCTTTTTTATTATTATAACAAACCCAGCTCTACAGGTAAAAAGCCAATACAAAATAGTGATTATTTGAAACAGGCATACTTGTGTTTAGTACAGTGCCCTGAAGCTTTCGCCTCAGGGCACTTGTACCAGGCTCTGTTTTCCAAAGAGATTGCTTTGCTATTCTCGAAAGAAGTCCATCGCAACCTGTACCAGTCGGGAAGCGGCAGGAGAGAGTTCCCGAAAGGAACGAGCAGCCAAACCAAGACGGCGGCAAACCGGCTTTTCCAGTAGACAGGTCTTGACACGATAAGCGCGGTTTTGCAGCACATGATCCAAAAAAAGTTTCGGCAGGATACTGACCCCGAGTTCTTCTACCATACAGAGAATGGTAGAATCCGAATTGGATGTCATGGGATATCGACCCTTGGTGTCGTATTCCTTCAAATATCTAGATATATCCTGGTCCTCACCGTCCAGGGAGCGGCACATGCAGAAGGGATTCTTCAGCAACTGCTGAACGGACAGCGCAGACTCCGCTGCTTGCGGATAGTCAGATGGAAGGACCGCCAGATAAGGATCTGTTTTCAAATCCACCCGTGCATAGGTGTGCTTCGGCTGCCTGCTGAAGAAAACCACGTCCACAAATCCGGTAGAGAGCCAGTCCTCCAAGCGGAAAATGCTGTTCTCCTCCACCAATTCGATCTGAATATGCGGGTATTTCTCCTGAAAATTCCGGATTATATACGGCATCCAAGCATATGCCAAGGTTGGGAAACTACCAATCCGCACCTTTCCTCTTTCGATCCCGCGAATCAGGCTGTATTCCTGCTCCAGCCGCTCGTTCAGCTTCAGTAGCTCCCGGATGGTCGGCAGGATTCGCCTTCCATCCGGCGTGATCTGAACCCCTTTGTTGGTCCGCAGGAGAATGGGAAAGCCAACCTCCTCTTCAGACTGTTCATCATGTTGGTTATACCGGATTGCGTATACTTCAAATCATCGCAGGCTCTGATAAAACTTCCCCGGTCAATGACACTCAACAGCACCTCATACTTTTTGATGTCCATATCTCTCCCCCGCCTCAGAAAAACCTCTGCCGCCGTTACTGTATATCGGGGTATGCCTTCTCCACATATGCTCGGATGCGCCGGACAGCCTCTTTCAGGTTTTCGTCAGAATTGGCAAACACCATCCGTAGATAGCCCTCACCCATCTTTCCAAAGGCGGAACCCGGCACCGTCACAACGCCAGCATTGCGGATCAGTTCCTCCGCAAACTCGTCAGAGGTCTTTCCGAATGCCTTGATATTGACAAAGGCGTAAAAGCTACCAGGGGATTTCTTGCAGCTAAAGCCGGGAATGGAATTGATCCCGTCGATCAGGATATCTCTGCGGCGGGCGTATTCACCCCGCATCCATTCCACGCACTCCCTGCTCTTCAGTGCCTCCGCAGCCGCCACCTGAGAGAATGTGGACACGCAGGAAACGATGCCCTCCTGAAGCTTTGCCATCTGGGGCACTAGGCGCGTATCGGCCAGCAGGTAGCCCACTCGCCAGCCAGTCATGGCATAAGATTTGGAAAAGCTGTTCAGGACCACCACCCGCTCCCGGATCTCTGGCACGGAGGCAATGCTGAACGGAATTTCTCCATCAAAAACAATCTGGTCATAAGGTTCGTCGGAGAATACGTAAAGCCCGTGCCGAAGGGCCAGCTTTGCAATCCCCTCAATATCCTCCCGGGTCATAACAGAGCCCAGGGGATTGCTGGGAGAGTTGAGAATGATCCCCTTCGTCTTAGGCGTGATTGCCTTCTCCACGTCCATAGCCTGCAGGCGGTAGTCATTTTTCTCATAGACCGGAACAGGGACCGCCTTTGCGCCGGTTAGCATGATCTGCCCAAAATAATTGGGGAAACATGGGTCTGGCACGATCACTTCGTCACCAGGATTTACCAGGGAAAACAAGGCCAACGTCAGGCCTTCCAAGGCACCTACCGTCACGATGACATTGTCCTTCGAGTATCCTTCCCAATGGGTCTTCTGATAGCGTTCCGCGATGGCCTCCCGCAACGCAGGAATGCCCACATTGACGGTATAATGGGTCTGTCCCTCGTCGATGGCCTTCTTCGCAGCCGCTTTGATGTAGTCTGGCGTGTCAAAATTGGGTTCACCCAGGGTCAAATTCACTAGGTCATCATATTGGGCGGCAATATTGAACATCTTCCGGATTCCGGACGCAGGATAGTTTTGGATTAGTTCAGAAACAGGCAGGTCATGGCTCATCATTCTTCCTCCTCGTACAACTATTTAAATGTATCTACTCAATCCCTATCGTGTTTACATGATGGTTTCAGCAAACAAATTCCTACAGGCTTACTATGCCACAGTAAAGGACTACCATTGGACTTTCTTATTGTTGTCTGCCCCGCAGTAGCGTGGCATGTTATAGAAGGCGGCACGCTTTGGCAGAAGGAAAAGCGCCAAAGCGTGCCCAGCCATCTCTACGGATGGAAGCTATTTTTTCCAATCCCGTCGCATACGGGCCCAGGCAGAATTCCTCTCTTCCACCACCTGCGCAATGTCTGCATCATCCATAGCAGAGAAGCGTCCTTGCTTTTTCAGGTACTCTTCCACAGATGTGAACTCCTTTGGATCACGGTTCAGCTTGAATTCACCGTCTTCATATTCCGCTAGATACCAGAGGCCGCAGTCCACCGCCTCTTTTCCCAGCTCTACCGTCAGATCGGAGGCAGTCCCCCAGCCAGTCGGACAGGGTGCCATCACATGGATATAGGATGCGCCGTCTGTATTCATGGCCTTCTCCACCTTGGCCAGATAGTCCTCCGGATAGCCCACACTGGCGGTGGCTGCATAGGGGATGCCATGGGCCGCCACGATTTCAAACATCCGCTTTTTGGAGGTCTGCGCACCGTGGATCCGGCTGCCGGCGGGGGTGTTGGTCGTCTTCATGCCGTAGGGCGTCATACCGCTCTTCTGGACACCGGTATTCATATAGGCCTCATTATCATAGCAGATAAAGATCGCCTTGTCATTCCGGTCAATCATGCCGGACAGCGCGGCCATGCCGATGTCAACCGTACCGCCATCGCCAGCGAAGCCCACCACGTGATAATCCTGCAGTCCTTGTGCCTTCGCCCCTGCCAGAATACCGGACATCGTGGAGGCGGTCGATGCGAAGGGAGAAACCATTCCATTCACAAAAAGCGGCATATGCGGATAGATAAAGGCCACGGTGGACATACAGTTGGGCGGGATGACCGCGATCGCGCGTTTGCCCAGAACCTTCAAGGCAAGACGGATCGCTAAGGCACCGCCGCAGCCACCGCAGGCCTTATGTCCGTAGAAAAACTCCTTGTTTGTGATGGTTTTAGCATTCAGAGCCACAGAGATCCCTCCTCAAATTCACAAATGTCACCTGTTTGCCAGAGATTGTGCCGGACAGCAACTCATCAAATATCCCGTCGATATCAGCCTTGGAAATACTTCTGCCGCCCAGACCGCCCACATAGCTGCAGGCGGGTGCGGTGGTCCCGTTCTGTTTGAGGGCGGAATTGACCTCCGAGAACACCGTGCCCTCATAGCCGAAGTTGATGTTCTTCTCCAGCACACCAATGGCCTTGGCGCCCCGCACCGCGTCCGCGATCTCCCGGGCCGGGAATGGGCACATACAGCGAATTTTGACAAGACCCACCTTCTTGCCGCTTTGGCGGTAGGCATCCACCACGCAGCGGGCGGTCCCGGCCACGCTTCCCAGGGTCACGAGTATCGCCTCTGCGTCCTCGCATTGATAGGTCTCCACCATGCCGCCATAGGAGCGACCAAAGAGCGCGCCGTATTCCCGATCCACCTCGGCCAGCTTCTCGCCAGCTCTGCGGAGGGCCTCATGCTGCTGATAGCGGAACTCCATGTTATACAGCGGCCCCGCCGTAATGCTGGTGGACATGGGATGATCCAGGTCCATACGGTTTGCGAACTTTTGATAGGGGATGAATGCGTCCACCTTCTTCTGGTCCGCCATGTGGATCAGCTCGTATGTATGGGTCAGGACAAAGCCGTCCAGGTTGATCATCACCGGCAGCATCACATCCGGGCTCTCCGCGAGCTTGTAGGCCTGAAATACCATGTCATAGGCTTCCTGCGCATTTTCCACATACAGCTGAATCCAGCCGCTTTCCAACTGTGAGAGGGAATCTCTCTGGTCGTTGTAAATGCTCCAGGGAGCCGCAATGGAGCGGTTGGCGTTCATCATGACAATGGGGAACCGGGAACCGCTGGCATAGGGCAGGCACTCCACCATATACAGCAGGCCCTGGCTGGAGGTGGCCGTAAACGTTCTGGCACCAATGGCGCTGGCGCCCAAGCAGGCGGACATAGCGCTGTGCTCGGACTCCACATAGAGATATTCACATTCCAGGGAGCCATCCTCTACAAAGTCGGAAAGCCGTTCCACCACGATCGTCTGGGGCGTGATGGGATACGCCGCCACCATATGGGGCTTTGCCTGCCGCACGGCAAGCGCCACTGCCTCATCACCGGAAACAAACAGCTTCTCGTTCATGCTTCCGCCTCCTTTTCCATAGAGATCGCTCCGGGTTTGCAAGCCCGCTTACAGACACCGCATCCCTTGCAGTAATTGTAGTCGATCTCTAACATCTCTCCAGACTTGTCAATGGCGCCATCCGGGCACACCAAAAAGCACCGCAGGCAATGGATGCACTTGGATGCGTCGATCACAGGACGGAATGTCCGCATACCGGCGCTGATTTCGTGGAGCTGTCCCGCTGGAAATGTGGGGCCCTGGGGGATTGTCTTGACCGTATAGCCCAACTCGACATTCGGCCGCTGCATTTACATTCCCTCCTTCACAACCTGAAACGCCTTGTTCAGCAACTTTTTGTTCTTTTCTCGGAGCTTCGGAGCCAACTGATCGTCAATTGCCGCTTCGGCGCTGGCTAGGCTCACCATATCCGTGGCCGCAATCAGTGCTCCCAACAGAGGAACATTGGTGATAGGGCGGCCGAGGATCTCGAGGGCCAGACCCGTGGCATCTACTGTCACAACTTTGCAACCCTCCACTGCAAACGCACCGGCGTCCTTCGTGGTGTTGACAATAACCGTTGCCCCGGGCTTCAGGCCGTTTTTCACCGGATCGCCAAACAGCGTATCATCCAACACGATGGCGCAATCGCACTCCACCACCTCGCTTCGGTCTGTAATGGGGCTCGTATCAATTCTTGTAAATGCGAAAACCGGGGCTCCACGGCGCTCCGGTCCAAAGGACGGGAACGCCAGAGCGTATTTGCCTTCATAGATCGACGCGGCGTTTCCTAGCAGTCTTGCGGCTGTAAACGCGCCCAATCCGCCGCGTCCATGCCAGCGAATTTCTGTCATACAAGTACCTCCTTTTTCCTCACATCTACACAATTTATTAGAACACGCCCTGCTCCATCATGGCCTCGGCCACCCGCTTGAAGCCGGCGATGTTGGCGCCCGCCACCAGATTGTAGCCCAGGCCGTACTCCTCCGCAGCCTCCACGCTCATCTGGTAGATAGTGTTCATGATCCGGTGCAGCTGCGCGTCCACCTCCTCAGCGGTCCACACTAAGCGCTCACTGTTCTGGGCCATCTCCAGTGCGCTGGTGGCCACGCCGCCCGCGTTCACCGCCTTGCTCGGTGCCACAATCAGTCCGCAGTCCATCAGATACTTCAACGCATCGTTGGTAGTAGGCATATTTGCCACTTCAACGTAATACTTTACGCCCGCCTGGGCGATCTTTTTGGCGGAATCCAAATGAACATCATTCTGCATGGCAGAGGGCATGCAGATATCCACTTTCACACCCCAAGGCTTCTCACCGGGGAAGAACTCCACGCCGAACTTCTCCGCGTAGTCCTGCACCCGGTTGCGGCCGCTGGAGCGCATCTCCACCAGATACGCGATCTTCTCCTCCGTGGCTATGCCGTCCGGATCATAGATATATCCGTCCGGGCCGGACAATGTCACCACCTTGGCCCCCAGCTGCGTGGCCTTCTTGCAGATGCCCCAGGTCACGTTGCCGAAGCCCGCACAAGCGATGGTCTTGCCCGCGATCTGCTCTCCCTCGTGCTCCAGCACATTCTGGAGGTAATACACCGCGCCGTAGCCCGTGGCCTCCGGCCGGATCAGGCTGCCGCCGTAAGAGAAGCCCTTGCCCGTCAGCACACCATTCTCCCAGCCCCCCTTCAGGCGGCGGTACTCACCGAAGAGATACCCGATCTCCCGGCCACCCACGCCCATGTCCCCGGCAGGCACGTCCACGTCCGGCCCGATGTACCGGTACAGCGCCTGCATGT
>NZ_KI271762.1:66282-66582 GCF_000469445.2 Oscillibacter sp. KLE 1745
TGCAGATGCCCCAGGTCACGTTGCCGAAGCCCGCGCAGGCGATGGTCTTGCCCGCGATCCGCTCTCCCTCGTGCTCCAGCACGTTCTGGAGATAGTATACCGCGCCGTAGCCCGTGGCCTCCGGCCGGATCAGGCTGCCGCCGTAAGAGAACCCCTTGCCCGTCAGCACACCGTTCTCCCAGGCCCCCTTCAGCCGCCGGTACTCGCCGAAGAGATACCCGATCTCCCGGCCGCCCACGCCCATGTCCCCGGCGGGCACGTCCACATCCGGCCCGATGTACCGGTACAGCGCCTGCATGT
>NZ_KI271762.1:66682-66992 GCF_000469445.2 Oscillibacter sp. KLE 1745
TCCGGCCCGATGTACCGGTACAGCGCCTGCATGTACGCCTGACAGAACCGCATGATCTCCGCGTCCGACTTCCCCACCGGGTCGAAGTCCGCGCCGCCCTTGCCGCCGCCGATGGGCAGACCCGTCAGAGAGTTCTTGAAGATCTGCTCAAAGCCCAGGAACTTGATGATGCCGGGATACACGTTGGCCTGGAACCGCAGGCCCCCCTTGTAGGGTCCCAGCGCGCCGTTGAACTGGCAGCGATAGCCGATGTTCGTGTGCCACTGACCCTGATCGTCCTCCCAGGACACCCGGAAGGTGAACATCCGCT
>NZ_KI271762.1:67092-92595 GCF_000469445.2 Oscillibacter sp. KLE 1745
CATACTCCGGGTGCTTCTCAATCACCGGCTCCAGAGAGGAGAACACCTCCTCCACCGTCTGCACGAATTCCGGCTCGTTGCTGTGCTTCTTCTTCACGTTCTCGATCACGCTGGTGAGATATGCGTTCATGGCTTTTTCCTCCAATCAAAATTTTGAAAGCCGTGGGCACACAGGCCCGTTCATATCACCAGACAGGAACGGAAATGCCTCTCCGCTCCCGCGTCTGTCCTCATACCACCTCTAACAGCCGTTCACGTTCCGCTGCGTTTTTTTCTCCCCCTCTCCGCCGGCCCTCTGCCGGCCTCCGCAGCAATCTCGCTTTCGCTGTATCCGGCGGACGGCATCTTTCGATGGCCGTTCCGCCCCATGCGATCTTTCCAGTTTGATTGTAGCAAAAAAACATATTCTTGGGAAGCCCTATTGTGTAAAAAGTACATTTTTCTTTATTCACTCATTAGTATTTTACAATATTTTCCATAAACGTTTCTTGTATAAACCAGAACTATCTGTAGCCAGCCGTGGCGGAAAATACCACATCTCTCTTCCCGGGTGCCCGAGGCAGCGGCAACGAAGCGGAAAACCAAAAAGCCTGTGGTACAATAACTTCCAGATCTTTACCTGTAAAAGGGCTGTAATTCAGTCCTCCGCGGTTGAAAGCCTTGTGCCGTCATATTCATCGCAGTATCAGCCGCCTGGGGCGATCCGCTTCAGGTTGCGGCTATGCACTGCCGCCCAGGTGAGCGGCGGTCAGAGAGCTCAGGGCGTCACAGCGAACTCACAGCATCGCTAATCAGTGTCAATATTGTGGGTAATAAAGCGGGCCCTGAAATTGCGCTGGTTGCACATCGCCCCCACCATGCTGCCGAGCGGCTGTCAGGGCCAGCGTAATCTTCAGGGAACCGCCGCAGCCGATGTGATCCATATTGGCCACCTTTGTAGGACGATCTTCTTCTGGAGGAACGTCCCCTCGGCATTCTATATGTCGGGAGCCCGTTCCATGACATTCCTTCCGGGAGCGTAGGCTAATCGACCTGATAAAAGGAAATGCCGCATACCAGCCTCAACAGGCCGATATGCAGCACAAAATCGGACGAAACACCTGGTTCGCTATCTCCGGATGCTGAAAACACAGCGGAGTAAGGCTGACCTTCCGCAGGAGCGGCTTTATGTGCGGCAGCGTGGGTACAGTTTCCCTGTTCTTTCATTGCGCACAGCGCGAAAGGCATTCATAGGCGCCCAAAACAGATGTCTTAAAATTCAGCAAACACGCTGAGAGAGCAAAGAAAACCTCGGAACCATTGCAGTTCCGAGGCTTTCTCAACTGGCAGGGGGTAACAGTTCCGAACCCTCTAAAGTTGTTTGCGATTTTGCTTGAGAAGTACCAACCAACCTCTGACTGGCGGCGCATTTGCGCCGTGCAAGTATTTTGGCCGGAGGTTAAAGCCTTGGCGCAGACGGAATTTACTTCCGTCGAGCATGTGAAAATTCTTACGGTATCTATAAAAAATGTAACGACTTTAGGTCTGTACCAGAAACCAAATCGAAGCCCAGCGTAGCGGGTTCGATTTGGAGAGGAGGAGCAGCAACGTGAGCGCGTTCTGACTTATAAAATAAATCGGAGCAAGCGATACAAAGCTTACTCTGACGTGCAAAGGGCGGTTAAAATCGATATTTGCATCTACTTGATTATTCCGCCCAAGATGTGTAATTGGTATCTTTTCGTTCTTTTAAGATTACAGATACATCTCTCTCAAAAGTGCTGTAATTCAATCTTTTTTTGCATTCCCTAATATAGTCATCACGAATGCCTACAACCTTATATACAATTGAAAGCAGAACATATCTCAAAACTCTGTTAGCGGCAGATATTTCTTCAAACGATGGTTCACTATACCGTTGCTCGTTGTAATGTGTAAAGAAGTTTCTATCGTTGCTGATTGCACGAGCCAAGAGTCTTCTTCTCTCTTTTGAAATATCAAGGCTCCCATTGATCTGCGCTAAAACATCTTCAATGCGATATTTCAACGGAATTTGTTTCCTTCTGCAACCATCCGCTTGTGCAATATCTTTTGCAAGTTCATCTCGATAGTGGACAGAGTACAATTCGATAGCCTGCGTTAGATTTAGAAAACGGTTAATACGAGTAGAACGGTTACAGATGATCTCGTAAAAGAGTGTTGGAATATATATGCTATCTGCATAAAACTTTAACCAATTAGTCCATACTTCAGAAAAGTTTTCAGAAAACTTATTGGTCATAATTAGAAAAGGTTCCTCTGAAACTTCAATATCCTCCTTATGATTTAGATATAATTGACAATCACAATATCCGGAAAACTTTTTAGTCTCATCTGTTTGTTCGTCAGCAAATGACAGATTTTCTAATGGCAGGTAATAATCAGCAAAAAAAGATAACAGATTTCTCACACAAGCAATTTTTGCAATAGCATCTCTGATTCTGGTTGGCTCTGAAAACACATAGTCAATATATGGCAGGAATCTATACTCAATTCCATGCCTTGACCAGTCATGAGAAAACCCTCGGTACAAGCGAAGGGTTCCGTCCGTGTCCATAGCCTCGATATCTTCCGGATAGGCAAAACTCAGTACAGTGGGATTTGCCTTTGTGAAGCTGACATTTTCGTTAAACACTCTATCAGAAAACATATGATTCATTGCCCGTATTGAAGCAGAAATGTTTGTAACGAATATGTCACTGACATAGCCTCTACCGATGACTATTTCTGACGGATCTAGAGAAATCTCTACACAACCCGAATTGATGTGGTAAGAGGTTGCAATAATATAGTTATCAAGTAAGGTAACATTTGTCCCGCTGATTTTACCCCAAATCTGAAATGGAATCTGCCGTTTTGCATAGTTCAGATTTTCCTTTTCGATTCGGGTTTGGATTATTACATGGTTATTCTCTTTAACCAAAGTGCCAATAAAATCAATCCTATCCTTGCCATTCTGGAAATGGAAGTCACCGATTTGATTAAGTAAATCTTTTAGTTCTCTCATTTTGTTCCTCACCCGCACACTTATTAGAACCTCTCTGGTATTATATCACAACGTCTGCTCCATTTGTACTGTATGTTTGATGTGCCCTTTCATCTCCTGCACTCGATTAAAAGTTTCTCTGTCAATGATTGACTCATGAGCATCCTCTACCATGTACATATCCAACTGTCCATCGTTTTTGACCTGCTTCCCGGTCAGGAAATCCGGCGTATAAGTTTTCTGCATCAGCACCTGCCCCACATACTTCTCGTTACTCAACATTCGGTCAATGGTGGAGGTGCTCCATTCTCTCTTTCCTGTCACTGTCTTGATCCCGAGCTCTTCCAGGTAGCGCTTAATCTTTCGCACACCGTTCCCCTGCACATAGAGATCAAATATCTTCCGTACGATCTCCGCCTCCTCCGGGACCACCTGCAGTACACCGTCTGGTCCTTTTGTATAGCCAAGAAATTGAGAATGGTTCAGCATAGTTTTTCCGCTTTTCATCCGCTGGCGCAAACCGAACTTGATATTGTCGCTTTTGTTCTGGCTTTCCGCTTGATCAAATGCGGTATATAAATCAACAATACTATCCGGAGATGCCAGTGTATTGATCCCGCCAAGTTCAATATACACTCCAATACCCATTTGCTTTAACCTCCTGATCGTAGTCATGGTTTCTTTTGCATCTCGTCCAAAGCGGCTCAGAGATTTAACAAGAATCAAATCGATCTTTCCTTTCCAGCAGTCTTTCAGCATCTTTTGGTATCCTGGCCGGTTCTTCGCGTGGAGCCCGGAGGCATTGTCCGCATACACAGCGACAAACCTCCAAAAGGGATTTCTTTTGATGTATTGCGTAAAGTACTCGATCTGCTTTTCCAGACTTTGCTGTTGTTCTTCGTAAGGAGTGCTGATCCGACAATAAGCAGCGACTCTTAATTGCTGACTCCAAATAGTACTGTTCTCTTTCTCCTGTGGAATCTCAATCACATAGCCAGACATAGCAAAACCTCTATGATACCACTGAACAGTAGTATATCATGGAGGTTTTACAATAGAAAAAGCTACATTTTAGCCTTAATCTCAAGACTAAAATGTAGCTTTTAACTTGGCAGCGGGTGAAGGATTCGAACCCTCACATACAGAGTCAGAGTCTGCTGTGCTACCCTTACACAAACCCGCTATGAAGTTGTGTTCACTCCGCAGCGAACAGATATTATTATACAGAAAAGCGTGATTTTGTCAACCCCCTTTTTTATTTTTTTTCCACATGTTTTTTCAAGCGGGCGCGGAATCCCGATCCCGCGCCCGCCACTATGTAAGACCGTTCACTGGCCCCGCAGGCCGTCCAGAAAGCCCCGGAGGAATCCGCCGCCCCGTCGCCTGCTCCCATCTTTCTCCATACGGTCCGCTGCCTCCTGGGCGCCCGCATACCCTTGCTTCGCTGCGGCCTGATAGAGTTCTCTCGCCTGCCTCAGATCCCGGGGCACGCCTTTGCCGTGCTCATAGCACCAGGCCAGATTATACTGGGCACGGGGCTCGGACTCCTCCACTGCCTGGCGGTACCACTTCACCGCATCTGCCCAGCTCTGGGCCACGCCGACACCGGTCTCGTACAGATATCCCAGGTTGCAGGCGGCCACCCGGTCGCCGCCCTCTGCAGCCTGCCGGTACAAATCGGCTGCCTTGGCCGGGTCCTTCGCCACGCCGTGGCCGAACTCCCAGCAGACGCCCAGGTTGCACTGGGCACGGGGATAGCCCTGCTCCGCCGCCGCCTGATACCAGCGGACAGCCTCTTGCCAGTTCTGTTCTACACCCTCTCCGGTCTCATACAGATATCCCAGGTTGCACTGGGCGGCCGCGTCCTCCCGCTCCGCCGCCTGTCGGTACAGCCGGGCTGCCTCCGCGGCGTCCCGCTCCACGCCTTCGCCCCGCTCGTAGCACACGCCCAGGTTGCACATGGCCGCCGCGGAACCGGCATCCACCGCCCTGCGATACCAGTGGACCGCCTCTTCCCAGTTCTGTTCCACGCCGCGGCCGTATTTGCAGCAGATGCCCATGCAGAACATCCCCCGGGGGTCCTCCTGGTCCGCCGCCTGTCGGTACCAGTGGACAGCCCGCTTCCAGTTCTGCTCCACGCCCTTGCCGTACTCATAGCACCAGGCCAGGTTGCACTGGGCACGGGGCATCCCCTGCTCCGCAGCAGCGCGGTACCACCGCACCGCCTCCTCCCAGCTCTGCTCCACGCCCTCGCCGCTCTCATACAGGAATCCCAGATTGCACTGCCCGGCGGCATTGCCCGCCTCGGCTGCCTGGCGATACAGGCTCACAGCCCTGCTCAGGTCCCGCTCCACGCCCTCACCGCGTTCATAGCACACGCCCAGGTCGCACATGGCCGCCGCGGAACCCGCGTCCGCCGCTTTTTGATACCAGGCCACTGCCTCCGTGCTGTTCTGCGTCACACCGCGGCCATAGTCAAAGCAGCGGGCCACGCAGAAAAGTCCTCTGGCATCCCCCTGCTCGGCCGCTTTCCGGTACAGACGGTAGCTCTCTTCCAAATCCTGGGGGACGCCCTTGCCGTATTCATAGCACCATGCCAGATTGCACTGGGCACGGGGCAGGCCCTGTTCCGCGGCGGCACGGTACCACCGCACCGCCTCCTCCCAGCTCTGCTCCACCCCCTGGCCGCTCTCGTACAGAAACCCCAGGCAGCACTGGGCGTCCTCGTCCTCCTGCTCGGCCGCCTTCCGGTACCAATCCGCGGCAGCCGACGGATCCAGCGGGACACCCCGGCCCCGCTCACAGCAGAAGCCCATACACAGCTGTCCCCGAGGATAGTCCTGCTCCGCAGCGCGGAGATACAGCCGGGCCGCCTCCGGGTAGTCCTGCTCCACGCCCTTGCTATGCTCATAGCACCAAGCCAGGTTGCACAAGGCCCGGGGATAGTCCTGCTCCGCAGCAGCGCGGTACCACCGCACCGCCTCCTCCCAGTTCTGCTCCACGCCCTGGCCGCTCTCATACAAGAACCCCAGGCAGCATTGGCCCGGCGCGTTGCCGTTCTCCGCCGCAGCGCGGTACCATTTCACCGCCTGCTCGATACTCTGGGGCAGGCCGGTGCCGAACTCCAGGCAGCGCCCCAGTTCTGTCTGCGCCGCGGGATAACCCAGCCACGCGGCGGACTGATACCAGCGGGCGGCCTCCTCGTCGCTCTGCTCCACTCCCAGGCCGCGGGAATATGCCTCCCCCAGCAGGAACTGGGCCCTGGGAAAGCCGTTTTCCGCCCCCTTTCGGAAGCACTCCACCGCTTTGGAATCATCCCGCGCCACACCGATGCCATGGGCATAGCAGTACCCCAGGTTCGTCAGGGCGGGCATATAGTCCCGGGCGGCGGCCTGGGCATACAGCACCACCGCCTGCCGGGGGTCTGCAGGCACGCCGATCCCCGCCTCCAGGCACCACCCCAGGTTCGTCACACCCAGCATATCATCCAGGGCCGCCGCCTGTTGGTAGCAGGCCAGCGCGTCCGTCGGCCGCTCCTCATCTACGGCCCGGTTGCCCAGCTGCACCCAATCGGGCCCCGTCAGCTCCTCTTCGTCCACAGAGAGGAAAAAGGTGCCCCCGCACTGGGGGCAGACATCCGGTTCCTCCTCTGCCAGAAACCCGCAGTCCGGGTTCTCACAGCGATAGTAATTCATCTGCGCACCTCCTCTGTATCAAAGCGCCGCTTCATCCTCCGCAGAGGAGGCGCCCCGCAGGTTGTAGGCCTCCGGAAATGCGAACGCCCTGCCCCGGAATTTGAAGCCCGGGAACGTGTCCAGCTGGACGCCGTGAATGGCCCGGAACATGCTCTTCTCAATATTGGGATTGGTCTTTTTCAGCTCCCGCAGCAGGAGCTTCATCTCCTGCCGCTTGCTCTCGCCCACACCGTCGGCCGCACCGTCCCGCTCCTCTGTGAAGCGGCAGGCGCACTGGAGAAACCGCAACCCATTGTAGTTCTTCCAGGCAATGATGGCGTCCTCATGGACACAATACAGCGGACGGATCAATTCCATGCCTGGGAAATTTCTGCTGCGGAGCTTGGGGGGCATGGTCTGGAGCTGGGCACCGTAAAACAGGCCCAGCAGCGTGGTCTCCAGCACGTCGGAGAGATGGTGCCCCAGGGCGATCTTGTTGCAGCCCAGCTCCTGAGCCTTGCTGTACAGAAAGCCCCGGCGCATCCGGGCGCATAAGTAGCAGGGGTTCTTCTCCACCTGATAGGCAACGTCGAAAATATCGCTCCGGAACACGGTGATGGGGATGCCCAGGCGGGCAGCGTTCTCCTCGATCAGCGCCCGGTTGGCCGGGGCGTAGCCCGGATCCATCACCAGAAAAACCAGCTCAAAGGGCTGTTCTGTGTGGCGCTGGAGCTCCTGCATCAGCTTGGCCAGCACCATGGAGTCCTTTCCCCCGGAGATACAGACGGCGATCCGGTCTCCGGGAGCGATCAGCTCATACCTCTTGACGGCGGCAATGAAGGGGTTCCAGAGCTCCTTGCGGTATTTTTTGATGAGGCTGCGCTCCGCAGCCTCCTGTGGTGTCAATTCGCGGGACATGGGGACCTCCTAAAGCAAAATGAGAGCGGCCGCGTCAGAACCAGATAGCCACCAGCCGCAGCAGAGAGGCGCACATTTTGCGCAGCCAAGACCGCTGATTCCACTCCGCCAGCGTATAGGGCGCGCTCTGGGCCACCATCCGGTCCATATCCTCCAGCAGGTCTTCCACCGCGGGCATGTGATAGAGGAGCACGGCGCATTCGTAGTGCAGCTGGAACGTCCGGTAGTCCATGTTGGTGCTGCCCACCAGGGCCACCTCCCGGTCTACCATGACGCTCTTGGCGTGGACGAAGCCGGGGGTATAGCGGTAAATCTTGACGCCGTGGGCCAGCAGCTCACCCCAGTAGGTCTCCGCCACCATGTAGACATATTTCTTGTCCGGGATGGCGGGTACCACCAGCCGCACGTCCACCCCTGCGTCGGCTGCGATGCACAGGGCCTTCTGCATGGACTCCTCCACCGCGTAATAGGGCGTGGTGATATACAGCATCTTCTGGGCGGAGGCGATCAGCTGGAGGTAGGTGTCCTCGATGGGATTGTCCGGATTGTTCAGCGGACCGTCCGTGAAGGGCTGGCACCAGCCGGTGCCCTCGATCTCCACCCGGGGACGGTAGTAGTCGTCCTCATTGGGCAGGGAGCGGCCGATCATCTTCCACATCTGAATGAACTGGGAGGCAAAGCCCCAGGCCCCGGCACCGTCGATCCGGACACCGGTATCCTTCCAGTGGCCGAACCGGACAAAGAGGTTGGCGTATTCATCGGCAATATTGATGCCTCCGGTGTAGGCGTGCACCCCGTCAATGACGGCGATCTTCCGGTGGTCCCGGTAGTTGAAGTAAATCCGATTCACGTAGCGGTGGACTGGATTGAACACCTCCACCTCCACGCCGGCGTCCTGCAGGGCCTGGAGGGAGGCGTCGGAAAAGCGGGTGAGGTTGCCGAAGTCGTCGAAGATGATCCGCACCTCCACACCGGCGGCGGCCCGCTCCCGCAGCACATGGAAGATCCGGTCCCAGATCTGGCCCTCCGCCAGGATGTAATACTCCAGGAAGATGTAGATCTCCGCTCTCTGGAGGTGGAGCACTAGGTCATCGAAGAAATCGGCTCCCTCCGCGAAATACCGGGCCTGTGAGCCGCCGTACAGCAGGAAGTCCCGCGACTGCAAATAGGAGGCCAGCCGTCCCCAGGCCGGGGAGCGGCGGCTCAGGTGGGCCACATTGGCGGCGCTGGCCTGACGGGCGCCCTCCCGCTCCACCGGAGGGGCGACCTTCCGCAGACTCAGGCTTTTGGCCTGATGGCTCCCGCCCCACAGAAGGAAAAGAATCATACCGGCCACCGGCAGGGCCAGCAGCAGGCACATCCACACCAGCTTATAGGAGGGGCTGCCGGGGCGCAGATACACCCAGATCGCCACCACGGCGCCAGCCAGCTCCAGAATGAAATAGACGTAGCTGATCTTTTCCGCCAGCAACTGGGTCAGCGCCAGCGTCAGCACGATCTGGGCAATCACCGTCAGTGCGCAGATGGACAGGCTGGTGGCGGCGGAGATCCGCCGTTCCGTCCGCTCTTCCGGCTGGGGCAGACTTCTTTTTCGCATGGTGCGGTCCACCTCCTTCTCTCTCAGCTTCGACCGCTTATCTTATTATTATACCGAAATACCCAGCACTCCGCAACCAATATTCTGTGAACAAACAGCCCCGCCGGAGGGCGGGGCTGTTGGGTCATCTGCTCCGGCAGAGCAGATCCTGCTTGATGTCGAACAGCTTCTGACTCAGATCCACATAGTAGGTGTGAGGGTTCTCGAACCGCTTCACCGTGTCCCACAGGGTATCCACCTGGGCACGGCAGTAGGCCTGGATCTCCGGCAGGGCGGGCAGCTGATAGACCAGCTCTCCTCCCTGAAAGACCGGGACCTGAAGGGGCTTTGCGGTAAAGTTCGTATAGGTCTTGCGCTTCCAGGTGGCCCTGGGATCGAAGAGCTCCAGTGGGGCGCTCTCGTCCACCGTCTCGTCCCAGACGGTGATGTAGTCCGCCTCCGCCTTGCCGGTGGCGTTGTCAAAGATCCGATAGGTCTTCTTGAAGTGGGGAATGGTGATCTTGTCCAGGTTTTCGCTGACCTTGATCTTGGGGATGATCTTCCCGTCTCCGTCTTCCACAGCCGCCAGCTTGTACACACCGCCGAACACCGGCTCGCTGCGGGCAGTGATCATCCGCTCACCCACACCGAACACATCGATCTTGGCGCCCTGCAGCAGCAGGTCCTGAATAATATACTCGTCCAGGGAGTTGGAGGCGGAGATCTGGCACTCGGTCCAGCCGGCGGCGTCCAGCTTACGGCGGGCCTCCTGGGTCAGATAGGCCATGTCGCCGGAGTCCAGACGGATGCCGCACTTGCGGATGCCCAGGGGCTTCAGCACCTCATCAAAGGCCCGGATGGCATCCGGCACACCGGACTTGAGCACATTGTAGGTATCCACCAACAGCGTGGCATTGTGGGGATAGATCTGGCAGTAGGTCTTGAATGCCTCATACTGGCTGTCGAACATCTGGACCCAGGAATGGGCCATGGTGCCGCCGGCAGGTACGCCGTACAGCTGGTCGGAGATCGTGCAGGCGGTGCCTGCACAGCCGCCGATATAAGCCGCCCGGGCTCCGGAGATGGCGCCGTCCGTGCCCTGGGCCCGGCGGGAGCCGAACTCCAGCACCGTTCGCCCCTGGGCCGCCCGGACGATCCGGTTGGCCTTGGTGGCGATCAGGCTCTGGTGGTTGATGGTCAGCAGGGTGAAGGTCTCGATCAGCTGGGCCTGGATGGCCGGCGCCCGGACCGTCACCACCGGCTCCCGGGGGAAGATAGGCGTCCCCTCCGGCACCGCCCAGATGTCGCCTGTGAAACGGAAGTCCCGCAGGTAGCTCAAGAAATCCTCGGAGAACAGGTGCTTGTCCCGCAGGAAGGCGATGTCCTCCTCGTCGAAGTGCAGGTTCTGAATATACTGGACCAACTGTTCCAGACCCGCGCAGACCGCGAACCCGCCGTTGTCCGGCACGTTGCGGAAAAACACATCGAAATAGGTGATCCGATCCTGGAGCCCTGCCCGGAAATAGCCGTTGCCCATAGTCAGCTCATAAAAATCGCAGAGCATCGTCAGATTGAGTTTCTCTTCCGTTTTCATAACCGTTTCCCCTGTGCCGCCGGCACAGATCCTTCCATGAAGTTTCAGGCCCCCACACCGCTGGAGGCGGTCTGTCCGGGGTTGTTATTCCCTTGAATTATAAGCGGTTCCCCCAGGAAAAGCAATGCTTTTTCCGAATTTGTTGTCAATCTTTTATCAATCGTCTTGACAACAACTCCGCCCTCCCCTATGATGGGGAAAGATTGAACCGCACATTTTCCGGTACACAGCGGACTGGAGGGTTTTCTCGTGAAAAAGTTTGCTCTCTTCTTCTCCGCGGCGGCCGTTCTGTGCATCCTGACCGGCCTCACTGCATACCACCGCTCATTTCCTCTGGACGCGGACCTCAATGGGCTGGAACCGGCTGCGCTCCAATGGTTCAACCGGGGCAGGTCCGTTCCCTGCGAGGCGGACCAGTTGGAGCTGTACCAGCCTGTGACCGTGGGGCGTCTCACCTATTATCCTCTGGTTCTGGATGGACGGTTGGGATACCTGTGTCTCTCGAGAGGATTCACCGGGCGGTATAAATTCGACCACTCCGGTCGCGGGACCGGCTCCTTCCGCAACGGAGTGGTGGAGTCCGACGGGGAGCAGATGCTGCTCTTCGAGGGGCGGAACGGCGACGGCCGCATCGCCCGGGCGGTCTTTTCACTGGAGGGCGACGGGCCTTATGCGCTGGACATTCCGGCCTCTCCCGTCTTTCTGGTGAGCACCTCAGCGGATGATACCGTCTCCACAGGTCCTATCAGCATAGAGGAGATTGTCTTTTATGACAGCCAGGGGCGGGATATCACCAAGTCGTTTGACCTCAGCGGAGGCGCCATCCAGTAAGCGCCCCCACCGAAAACCAAGCGGCCGTCTGCCGCTGAAAGGAAGTCATCACAATGGATGTGATCTTAGGCATTGACATCGGCGGCTCCACCACCAAAATCGTGGGTCTGCGGACGGACGGCAGTGTGATCTCCATGCTGCGGGTCCGGGCGGAGGATCAGGTGACCAGCCTGTATGGCGCCCTTGGCAACTATCTCACCAGCAACCGGCTCTCCCTGCGGGATGTGCGGCGGGTGGTGCTCACCGGCGTGGGCGCCTCCTATGTGGAGGGCGACATCTACGGTCTGCCCACCTGCAAGGTGGACGAGTTCTCCGCCAGCGGCACCGGGGCCCTGGCCCTGTCGGGCCAGTCCTCCGCCGTGGTGGTCAGCATGGGCACCGGCACCGCTTTCCTCTGGGCGTCCCCCGACGGCATCCGCCACCTGTGCGGCAGCGGCATCGGCGGCGGCACTCTGGGCGGGCTCTGCCACAAGCTGGTGGGAATGGAGCGCTTCGGCCAGATCAAAAAGCTGGCGGAGAGCGGCAACCTGGACCACGTGGACCTGACCATGAAGGACATCACGGTCCACGCCGCTCCCACTCTGGACCCGGATATGACTGCCGCCAACTTCGGCGATCTGGCGGAGGACGCCACTCCCGCGGACCTGGCGGCCGGCGTGGTGAACCTGGTGCTCCAGGCCATCGGCACCATGACGGTGCTGGCCTGCCAGTGCTGTGACTCCAAGACCGTGGTGCTGACCGGGTCCATGACCACCCTGCCCCAGGCGGTCACGAATTTCCAGCTGTTTGAAAAGCTGTACGGCATCCACTATATCATTCCCGAAAACGCCACGTTTGCCACCGCCATCGGCGCGGGACTGTACAGCCTGCAGAAAAAGCCGGAGGCCTGAGGGCGCCATGACGGAAAATTGGTCCCTGTATCATCCGGAGATCCCGGAATTTCTCCGCCGTCTGGCAGAGACGCCGCCCATGGCCCGGCTGCGGCAGGTGGGCATGAACTGCGGGTGCGAGTACACGTCCTTCCCCCACTTTGCCGGGTGGGCCCCCTACTCCCGGTTTGACCACAGCGTGGGCGTGGGGCTGATCGTGTGGCACTTCACCGGCGATCTCCGCCAAAGCGCGGCGGGACTGCTCCACGATGCGGCCACCCCCGCCTTTGCCCATGTGGTGGATTTTCTCCACGGGGACCACCTGCATCAGGAGTCCACCGAGGCACGGACGGCGGAACTCATCGAGACCTCGCCGGAGCTTCAGGCGCTGCTGAAAGAATACGGCCTCACCACGGAAGACGTGGCGGATTACCACCGCTATCCCATCGCGGACAATGACTCCCCTCAGCTCTCCGCCGACCGTCTGGAGTACACGCTGGGGGACCTGCGGTGCTACGGCTTCGCCGGGGCGAACGCCCTCCGTGTATTCTACGAAGATCTCACCGTCTGGCGGGACGAGTCCGGCCGGCCGGAACTGGCCTTCCGCACGCGGGAGACCGCCTGCGCCTTCACACAGGCATCGCTCCAGACCGCCCGGGTCTACGTGGCGGACGAGGACCGCTTCGCCATGCAGGCCCTGGCGGACCTGCTGCGCGATGCCGTGAACCGGCAGGTCTTGACAGAGGATGACCTGTATCGGACGGAGTCTTTTGTCATCCAAAAGCTGGAGTCAGATCCAGCCAGCGCCCGCCGGTGGCGCCGGTTCCGGCGCTTCTGCCGGGTGGAGCGGAGCGCGGAAAGGCCGGAGAACGGACTCTGGTTCCGGATTCCCGCCAAGCTGCGGTACATTGATCCGCTGGTGGCGGGCCTTGGCCGCGTCTCTCGGTTGGACGCCGGGGTGCGGCAGGCCCAGGAGACCTTCCTGGCCACGGACTTTGCCTGCTGGATCGGTGTTCCGGAGGAAACCGCCGGAGAGAATGATTGAAAAATCAGGAGAAAGAGACATGGATTTCAGAGAAAAAGCCGTCCGGTGTGTGCGGGAGACCGTCCTGCCTGTCCAGGCGGCGCAGTTCCGGGCGTGCGGCTGCGACCTGGACGCCCAGTACCGGAAATACGGGGACACGGAGAGCTTTTTTGCCAAGGTTCTCCAGCCCGGACGCCTCTATGAGGTGGGTTATCCCAAATGCGTCTGCCCTGAGGTGCTGCGGGGAGAGACGGCCGACGCCGCCCACTGCGAATGTTCCCGGCAGAGTGTGCTGTATATTCTGGAACAGCTGCTGCCCGAAAGACACATCACGGTCCGGACCGTGGAGACGGTGCTGGGCGGCGGGACCTGCTGCCGGTTCGCCGTTACAGTGGAGTAGCAGCGGAAAATGCAAACAGGAGCCCGGTGCTGTGCACCGGGCTCCTGCGCTCACATATAGGGATTATTCCTCGTCCTGGGGCTTGTCCTCGTCCTCCAGGCCGTTCAGATCGAACTCCAGCTTCTCGCCGCAGTTGGGGCAGATGACCTCGCCGTCCTCCAGGACGGACTCGTCGAAGTAGATGGTCTCCTCGCAGGTGGGGCAGGTGGTGGCGTAGCAGTCCTCGTCCTCCTCCGGCTCCTCATACTCGTATACATCCTCTTCGTCCTCGTCATCCTCGCCGAAGACGGCGTCCTCCACATCCTCCAGGTCATCGCTGACAGCGTCCAGGCCGTCGTACAGCTCCTCCTGGTCCGCCTTCATATCCGCGATCTCCAGGGCGATGTCATCCAGCACGTCGATGATGGCGGCAAGCAGCTTGCCCTCCTTCTTCTCGGTGTCCAGTTCCATGCCTTCAGCCAGGCCCTTCAGATACGCGACCTTCTCCGTAATCTCCATAACAGCAGCTCCTTTCCTTTACAAACAGCGTTGCAGTCATTCTCAGGAACAAAAGGGGGGAATACGCTTCCCCCCTTTGCCTCACTTACTCCTTGCTGCGGCCGATATACTCGCCAGTGCGGGTGTCGATCTGGATCTTGTCGCCCGTGTTGATGAACAGAGGCACCTTCACCTCAGCACCGGTCTCCAGCGTCGCGGGCTTGGTCACGTTGGTGGCGGTGTCGCCCCGCAGGCCGGGCTCGGTCTCCGTGACCTCCAGGTCCATGAAGTTGGGCACTTCCACGGTGAACACGCTGCCCTTGTAGCTCACCAGCTTGCAGACGGTGTTCTCCTTCACGAAGCGGAAGGCGTCGCCCAGCACGTCCCGGTTCAGCGGGACCATGTCGTAGGTCTCGGGATCCATAAAGTAGTACAGGTCGCCGTCGTTGTAGCTATACTCGGCATCCTTGCGCTCCACAGTGGCCTGCTCGAACTTGGCGGTGGGGTTGAAGGACTCCTCGCGGATGGCGCCGGTCATCACGTTCTTGTACTTGGTGCGCACGAAAGCCGCACCCTTGCCGGGCTTCACGTGCTGGAACTCCACCACGGTGCAAACGCTCCCGTCCTTCTCAAAAGTGACACCATTGCGGAAATCGCCGGCAGTAATCGTTGGCATAAATGATCCTCCTCTGAAATCTCAAGAAAAGCTGACCAGCCGGCCGCCTCTCTATCTCTACAAAAATTCCTCTGCTATTTTATCCTATGTTGTCCGGTAATGCAAGTATTTTTCAGGACTTTTTTTCCATTTTGCGGCGGCAGACAGCCTTAAACGGGGCCTGGAGAGCGTGGAGCACCTTCTGCCATGCCGTCACGGCGCCGCCCACCGGCTCCACCATCAGAGGCAGGACTCCGGCCCGGTTGGCGGCCAGCATATCCGTCAGCAGCTTGTCCCCCAGCATGGCGGTGCAGACCCGGTCCGCCCCAGCCCGTGCCATGGCGGCCTCCAGGCCCCTGGGACTAGGCTTTCCTGCACGGCCCTGATAAGGCACCCCCAGGTCCGCGCAGAACTCCGTCACCCGGCTGCCGGAGCGGTTGTTGGAGACGATCATGAAACCGATCCCCGCATTGCGGAGGGCGGCGATCCAGTCCCGCAGGGACTGATCCGGCCGACGGGTCTTCTTGGCGGCCAATGTAAAGTCCAGGTCGCTGAGCAGCAGGGTGATCCCCTGCTGCCGCAGCCAGTCCGGCGTGATCTCGCTGTAATGCTGGAACACCCAGCGGGGCGTCAGGGAAAACGGCATAAGCGGCTCCTTCTCTGCATAGTCTCCTTTTAGTATACCAGTCCCAACGGGATTCCACAAGGGGGAGTTCATTTTGCAGATCTATCTGGCCGTGACGCCGGCCGAGGCCCAGGAGGCCTCCCGCTTCCGCTGTTCCCTGGCCCATGTGGCCTACTGTATCGGGCCGGACTCCACGCTCCTGCGGCAGAACCTGCTGCTCCAGACCCGGGGCGGGCTATTGTCCGTCACAGACCGGGGCGCGCCCTTTATCGCCAGCCCGGAGCGGCTGTCGGCCGCCGCGCTGCGGGAGTGCGGGCGGCGGAGCTACGGCGGCGTACTGCTGGATTTCGAGCAGCCTCCTGCGCCGGACCGGCTGGCCTTTGCGGAGACGCTGGCCCGGCGCCTGTCGCCCCGCCCCGTTTATGTGCCGGAGTCCTACGCCGCGGCGTCAGGCGCCATTCCCCTGATCTGCACCGCCATCTCCGGCGGGAACTTTGTCCAGCGCCTGCAGGAGGCCGCTGCCGGACGGGACAGGGCAGGCGGTCTGGCCCTGGATGTCCAGCGGCTGCGGATGGACTTCACCCTCCCGGCTCAAAGCGGCGAAGGCCGCCCTCTCAGCGGCCGGGAACTCCAGGACCTGCTGGACCGGGAGTCCCCCTCCGTTTTCTTCTCCCAGGACCTGTGCGCCCGGTATTTCACCTATGCCCGGGACGGCGAGACGCATTTCGTCCTCTTCGACGACGCGGACACCCTTTCCCAGAAGCTGCGGACCGGCGGGAACATGGGCTTCGCCGCCGCCTTCCTGATGTATCCGGAGGTGCAGGATCTGCTGCCCAAGCTGTTTCCCGGGCGGAGGACATAAAAAGTGCTGTACCTTTCGGCACAGCACTTTTCCTTGACAGATCAATAATAGCGCTTCTTGTTCTTGCGAGCGGCCTCAGACTTCTTGCGGCGCTTGACGCTGGGGCTCTCATAATGCTCTCTCTTCCGCACTTCCGCGATGACGCCGGCCTTGGCGCAGCTGCGCTTGAAACGCTTCAGCGCGCTGTCGATGGACTCGCCGTCCTTCACATGGATCTCAGACATCTATATTTCCCTCCCTCCGAGGTATCCGGCTTAATCCAGGATACTTTAAGGGCCATAATCTATGGCTTTAACATAAGCATTATACAAACCTTCCGGGCCGTTGTCAAGAGATTTTCCGGAAAATCAGCATTTCTCCCGGGAGATCAGTCCGCCGCTCTCCGGTACACGATGGGCACATCGTACCCGAACGTCCGCTTTCCGTTCACCTCCATGGTCTCCGCCACCTCCAGGGACTCCTGAGAGAATCGCTCATACAGGGTGAACTTCAGCACCGGGGAGAACATGCTGACGCTGCCCCCCTCCCACACGCCGTCGTGCAGCGTATAGAGGGCAGGCGTGAATTTCTCGGAGATCTCCAGATCCTCCCATTTCAGGGGCGGCAGCGTCTCATAGGTGGCCGCGCCGCCGTCCGCCGCCTTGGGCAGCTGATAGGATGTCAGCTTCACCGCCTCCCCCTCCTCCGTAAAGAGGAACAGATGGGGTGAGGCGTGGGTCTTTCCCTCCGTGGTGTAATAGCTCTCCTCCAGCACAAATGCTCCCGCAAAATCCGCGGGGAGGCCGTCAATCTTGTCGTTGCACACGGTGTTGACATGCTCTGCCAGCGGCAGGGCGGGGCCGCCGCTCCGCCGCAACTCCTCCAGCTGCCGGGTATTGTCAAACCTGCCGCACAGCAGGCGCAGGAATTCATCCAGACGGCTCATAGGTTCTCCTTTCTCAGGCAGGGCCTGAAGCGCAGGCCGGACGGGATTTCCCGTCCGGCCTTTTGGTGTGATTGGGATGAACTGGGATGCTCCCACCAGATGCATCGGCCGGTTCCCGGTCCAGCGGGGCTCCCGCATCGGAATGCAGCTGGACAGGCACAGGCCGTCCGCCCCAAGGTTGTTGTCTCCGGCAAAAACGCTTGTACGCACCGCTGGGCGCAGTCTTATTTCGCGGGCTTGACGATCAGGTTCACCAGCCGGTTCTTCACCAGGATGGTCTTGATGATCTGCATCCCTTCGGTGGCCTTCCGGACCTTCTCCACCGCCAGGGCGGCATCCACCACGGCCTTCTCCTCACTGTCGGTTGGCATGGAGATGGTGCCCTTCAGCTTGCCGTTTACCTGGACGGCCAGCTCCACTGTGGAGGCCACGGTCTTGCTCTCATCCGCCACGGGCCACTCCGCCTGGCAGCACATCTTGCCCGTCTGGGCGGCGAAGCCCAGGTTCTCCCACAGCTCCTCGGTGATGTGGGGGGCGAAGGGGTTCAGCAGCAGGAGCAGATACTTCAGGTCGCCCCGGGTGCAGCCGTTGGCGTTCAGCTCGTTCACCATGGTCATCATGGCGGCGATGGCGGTGTTCATCTTCAGACTGTCCACATCCTCTGTGACCTTCTTGATGGTCTTGTGGATGACGGCCTCGTTGGCGGGGGTCACATCATAGCTGTCGGAGGCGCTCTCCGCCAGATTCCACACCCGGTCCAGGAACCGCTTGGAGCCCTTCACCGCGTCGTTGGACCAGGTTGCGGCCTTCTCAAAGTCGCCGATGAACATGATATAGAGGCGCATGGTGTCGGCGCCGTACTGGTCCACGATGTCGTTGGGGTTCACCACGTTGCCCCGGGACTTGGACATCTTCTCGCCGCCCTCGCCCAGGATCATGCCGTGGCTTGTGCGCTTGGCATAGGGCTCCTTGGTGGGCACGGCGCCGATGTCATACAGGAACTTGTGCCAGAACCGGGAGTACAGCAGATGCAGGGTGGTGTGCTCCATGCCGCCGTTGTACCAGTCCACGGGAGACCAGTAGTCCAGGGCCTCCTTGGAGGCGAATGCCTTGTCGTTGTGGGGATCCATATACCGCAGGAAGTACCAGCTGGAGCCAGCCCACTGGGGCATGGTGTCGGTCTCCCGCTGGGCGGGGCCGCCGCACTTGGGGCAGGTGGTGTTCACCCAGTCAGTCATCTTGCTGAGGGGGCTCTCACCGGTGTCGGTGACCTCATAGGAGTCCACCTCCGGCAGCAGCAGGGGCAGCTGCTCCTCCGGCAGGGGGACCCAGCCGCACTTGGGGCAGTTCACCAGGGGGATGGGCTCGCCCCAATAACGCTGGCGGCTGAACACCCAGTCCCGGAGCTTGAAGTTGGTCTTGGGACGGCCGATGCCCTGCTCCGTCACCCACTTCTTCATGGTGGGAATTGCCTCTTTCACGGTGAGGCCGTCCAGGAAGCCGGAGTTCACCATGATGCCGGTGTCGTCCTTCAGGGTGAAGGCCTCCTTGGTGATGTCTCCGCCCTGGACCACCTCCACGATAGGCAGGCCGAACTTGGTGGCGAACTCCCAGTCACGCTGGTCGTGGCCCGGCACGCCCATGACGATGCCGGTGCCGTAGCCCATCAGCACGTAGTCGGAGACGAACAGGGGCACGTGCTTGCCGCTGGCGGGGTTGACGGCCTCGATGCCCTCCAGCCGGACGCCGGTCTTCTCCTTGTTCAGCTCGCCCCGCTCAAAGTCGGACTTGCGGGCGGCCTCCTCGATATAGGCGGCCACAGCATCCCAGTTCTGGATCTGGTCCTTCCACTGCTGGAGATAGGGATGCTCCGGGGAGATGACCATATAGGTCACGCCGAACAGCGTGTCGCACCGGGTAGTGTAGACCGTCAGCTTGTCGCCGTTGGTGGCGGTGAAGTCCACCTCCGTGCCCTCGGACCGGCCGATCCAATTCTTCTGCTGGATCTTCACCCGCTCGATGAAGTCCAGGTCGTCCAGGTCGTCGATGAGCCGGTCGGCGTACTTGGTGATGGCCAGCATCCACTGGCTCTTCTCCTTGCGGATGACCTGGCCGCCGCAGCGTTCGCACACACCGTCCACGACCTCCTCATTGGCCAGGACGATCTTGCAGCTGGTGCACCAGTTGACGGGCATGGAGGCCTTGTAGGCCAGCCCCTTCTTGAACATCTGCAGGAAGATCCACTGGGTCCACTTGTAGTAGCTGGGGTCGGTGGTGTTCACCTCCCGGTCCCAGTCGAAGGAGTAGCCCAGCATGTGGAGCTGCTTGCGGAAGTTCTCGATGTTGTCGTGGGTCACCTTGGCGGGGTGGATGTGGTGCTGAACGGCGTAGTTCTCTGTGGGCAGGCCGAAGGCGTCATAGCCGATGGGGAACAGGACGTTGTAGCCCTGCATCCGCTTCTTCCGGCAGATGATGTCCATGGCGGTGAAGGGCCGGGCGTGGCCCACGTGGAGCCCCTGGCCGGAGGGATAGGGGAACTCGATCAGGCCGAAGAACTTCTCCCGAGTCTTGTCCCCGGTGACGGCGGTGAAGGGCTTCTCCTCCAGCCACTTCTGCTGCCACTTTTTCTCAATGCTGGCAAAATCGTATTTCATATCCTTCTCCTCATTCCTGTGAATGGATTTCTCTGTTCGATTTATTTTTGCCGCGGCGCGCCCCCGGGCGGCCTCTCTTGCTTCTACGGGGCAATTCACCTTCTGTACGTGGCAAAAATACTTTGACCCAACCGCCTTGGGTTGCGTCGCCAGTGACTGATGCCGCTGGTGAAGGCACTCTGCTGCGCAGCCGTTGGCGGCTCTGCCGCCTGACGGATGCGGTGTGCCCCCTACGGGCAAGGAGATGTCAATCCCCTCTTCAAGCTGTAAAAGCGCCCCCGACCTTACGGTCAGGGGCGTAAAAGCTACGCGGTACCACCCTGGTTTCGCCAGCCGTTGCCGGATGGCGCTCAACGGCCCGGAGGGCCTCGGCCAGTAACGGGGCCTGCCGTCCCACCCTACTATGTCCGTTCAGGCGGGAGACTCCGGGAACAGTCATCCGCGAAGGTCCCCCACCGGCTCGCAGCAGCCGCCGGCTCTCTGAAGGCGGGACATTTCGCCTTTCTTCCCATCAATGTCGTTAACGGGTCTATTTTATGTGGCTTTGCGCGTTTTGTCAAGAGGTAAGCGGGAAAAGCGCTGTACAATCCAGTCGACATCTTGTTTTTGCCCGTCCTGCTCTGTATAATGGGGAAAATCCAACGTATGGCAGCAGAAAAAACTCTGGCAATTTGGGGGGGAGGCGAAACCGTGAAGGGCACCCTGATAAACACGCCCACATTGGAAACCGGGCGTTTGATCTTGAGGAAATTCACAGAGCGCGATCTGGAATGGCTGTTTCTGATTCTCCATGACAAGGAAGTCAATCAATTCCTGCCCTGGTATCCGATAGACAGCATAGAAGAAGCCAAGAAATTCTATGAAGAAAGATACGCTTCAAAATATGTCCAGCCGCAGGCATACGCTTACCCGATCTGCTTGAAAACGGACGATCATCCCATCGGCTACATAAAAGTGGATATGGAGGAACATCACGATTTCGGATATGGGCTTCGCAGGGAATTCTGGCATCAGGGACTTGTCACAGAAGCGGGCAAAGCGGTGATCGCCCAAGTGAAAAAGGACGGCCTGCCTTATATCACAGCAACGCATGACCGAAACAACCCAAGAAGCGGCGGCGTTATGCGGAACGTTGGAATGAAGTACCAATATTCTTACGAAGAACAGTGGCAGCCCAAGAATTTTCTGGTTACATTTCGGATGTACCAACTGAATCTTGATGGGAATACAGATCGGGTTTACAAAAAATATTGGGACCAATCTGCTGCCCATTTTATAGAACCGAACGTGTGAACAGATGGATATTGGAGAAAAGCTGGGCGCCGAGGCAGCCGGACTTGTTAAAACCGAAGTGCTTGGTGCATGGACCTGCCTCACAGGAAGCAGGCCCATTTTCATACAGGCGCGCCCAATGCGCCCTCACACTTCGCAGGGAAGGCTTTTCGCCCCCTGACTTATATCGCTGCCCCTTGATTCCGATTGTTTCATACTCCCCCGCCGGTCGCCTGATGCAGCAGCTCCTCCGCTGGCACACCGAAGAGCTTCGCCAGGGCCAGCAGGTTGGAGGTGCTGGGGTCCGCCGTGCCGGTCTCCCATTTGCTGACCGCCTGCCGGCTGACCCCCAGGGCCTCCGCCACGAACTCCTGGGTCATCTGGCAGCGCATCCGGTGGGCCTTGAGGACCTCCCCCAGGGTACGGCAGGTCTCCGCTTTTTCCCGGCGGGCCTCCCCGCCCCGCAGGTACTTCCGCAAAGCCCGGATCAGCAGGATCAGCAGATAAATGAGCCCTGCCCAGATGGCCAGAAACAGGAGCAGCAGCGGGAGCATGATAATGGAACTGAATGCCATTGTAGTTGCCTCCTTTTGTTTTGATGGTCTCAGCATACCCGGGGCGGGCGGTTGCGTCCACCAGCTATCGCGCAACTCTGGGTTGATAAGCAGAAAAAAGCTCCGGCGGTCAGCGCCGTCGGAGCTGATGTTTCCCCTTTTCACCGGACACGGCGCCCCACAAAATCTTCGTTTTGCGTGGCACCACATTGGACTCAAATGGGCAGGCAGAGCCTGCCCATTTCATATTTTTGCCTGCGGCAAAACGCTTGGACACGCCACTTGGCGCGAAGGGCGATCAATTCTCCGTCAGCACACCGGAGAGATCCACCGGCTTGCCGTCGTGCCAAAGCCGCTCCAGCGAATAGAACTCCCGGGCCTCGGCGGAGAACACGTGGACCACCACACAGCCGTAGTCCAGCAGGACCCAGGTGCCGTCCCGGTAGCCCTCCCGGCGGAGAGGATCCTCCCCCGCCTGCTCCTTCATGGCCTTCTCCACTGCGCCGCACAGGGCGTTGATCTGGGTGTTGGAATTGCCGGTGGCAATGACGAAATAGTCCGCCAGGGTGGTCTGCTCCGTGATCTCGATGGCGGCGATGTCGCCGCCCTTTTTCTCGTCCAGGGCTTTGGCCGCAGTCAGGGCCATCTCTTTGGGTGTCATGGACTCATCCTTTCTGATCGTTTGAATCTGCGGCACACCTGCCGCTCAGGTTACAATAATAAACCCGTCATCCGGGGCCGCGGTTCCGCCGTCGGACGTACCGGGGTCTACAGGAGGCGCCGTCTCACCATCAGACGGCTGGGAATCCGGCGACTCTGGGGCGGTTCCGCCGCTCTCACCTGCCGCCGGGTCTCCGCTGCCGCCCGGGAGCTGGCCGATCACCTGTCCTGTACCGGGGTCCAGGATCTGCCCGGTGCCGGGATCGATGATGCCGCCGGTCTCCGGGTCGATCAGGTCTCCCGTGTCCGGATCGATGCTCCCCGTACCGGGCTCCGTGGCTCCGCCGGGATCCGTGGTCTCTCCGTCGCCGGGCGTCCCGGCCGCCCCGCCGGTCTCCGGCGCTCCGGCATCAGGGCCGGTCCCTGTGCCGGTCTCCCCCTCCGGGGGCGTCTCCTCCTCCGGCTCCTGGGGTGTCCACTGGGCCTGCCAGTAGGACCGGGGATGGGTGGCGTTGCTGTCTTCCACATGACCGGTGGAGGAGCTGACGGAGCCGTCGCTGTTCACGGTCATCATATCCAGATCGCTGCGGGTAAATACCTCGGCGTAGGGGCTCAATTTGGTGTTCACCAGCTCCAGCAGCTGGCCGGTGTTGGGCGTTACATAGGACTGTTCGGAATACCGGCCGTTGAGCTTGCTGGTGGTGGAGCTGTATGCGTAGGCGGGCGTGTTCGGCATGGTGACGAACTCCACGTTCTCCGGCTTCAGGCCACCGGTGAAGGCCGCTTTGGCAAACCACAAAATATTCTGGAGGGTCAGATCCGTCTCCACGTTCTCCCGAAACACCTCGGCAAATGCGTTGATCTTGGCGATGTTCTCGATCTTCAGCAGCTGCTCCACCATGGCGGTCAAAAATGCCTGCTGCGTCTTGATGCGGCCCAGATCGCCGTCCTTGTAGCCGTTGGCTCCGTCCCGGAACCGCAGTACCTGCATGGCGTCGTCCCCCGTGAGCAGGCGGTAGCCCGCTTTCTGGTTGATATAGAGGTTTTGCAGGGGGTCACTGTAATACATGTCCCGGGGCACATCGAACCAGACGCCGCCCATAGCGTCCACGATCTGGCCCACGGCCTCCCACTCCACAATCACCTGATAGTCCGGCTCAAAGCCCACCAGTTGGGCGATCTCCTTGTAGAGATACTGGATGCCCCGGTCTCCACCGCCGTACCAGTTGTAAACAGAGTTGATCTTCTTGATATCCCAGGAGACATTCACCATAGTGTCCCGGGGAATGGACATCACCGTGGCCTTCTGGTTGGTCACGTCGTAGCTGGCCAGCAGCATCGTGTCCGTGTTGCCGCCGCCCCCCGTGTCCCGGCCCAGGATCAGAACTGTGTAGTAGTCCTGACTCTTCCGCTCCCCGTCGCTGCGGGGGCGGGTCCCCTCGCCCCAGTCGATCTCCTCCACCGGATCGGTGGGTTCTTCCGTCTCCTGGGGCTCTGTCTTGCCGGTGTTGAGGTCCGGCCGGACGAACAGGCTCTGCCAGGCCAGAACTCCCGCCAGGGCCACAGCCAGAACTGCGGCTGTGGCAATCAGCCCCTTCTGCCCCCTGGTCAGTCCGGACCGTCTCTTTGGGGGACGTCCTTTTCCATCCATCTGGTCCGCCATGGTGCCACCCCTTTTCCGTCGTTCAGCTCACGATGATAAAGCCGTCATCCGGAGCCTCTTCTGCGGCAGCATCGCCGCCTCCATCTCCGGTGCCGGAGGTCTGGCTGTCTCCAGTGCCCGAATCGGTCGTTCCTCCGCCTGCGTCAGGCGTGCCGCCGTCCGGAGTCCCGCTTGTGCCCGTACCCGGATCGGTGGTCCCGTCGGTGCCGGTGCCGGTGGTTCCTTCTCCGGTGTCAGGTCCTGTGGTCCCGCCGCCGGTGCCGGGATCTGTCCCGCCGTCGGGCGTTGTCCCTGTTCCGGGATCCGTCGTGCCAGAGCCCGGGTCTGTGGTCCCGCCCGTCCCCGGGTCCGTGGTTCCGCCATCCGGCGTCACCGGCAGGCCGGTGTCCGGATCGATGGGATTGCCGTTCTCATCCACCGTGGGCGTCTCCTCCTCCGGCTTGCTGGGCGTGGTGGGCTTCACCGGCGGCCGGGCCGCCCGGCTGTCTTCCACATGGCCGGTGGACGAGCTGATGCTGCCGTCAGAGTTGACGGACATAATGTCCAAGTCGCTGAGGGTGAATACCTCCGTATAAGGACTCAGCTTGGTGTTCACCAGCTCCAGCAGCTCATCCGCGCTGGGCACCACGTAGGATTGATAGTTGTGATAGGTGCGGCTCCAGCAGGATGCGGTCCGGTTGGGCATGGTGACAAACTCCACGTTCTCCATGCTCAGCCCACCCAGAATCGCCTGCTGGGCAAACCATAGGATATTCTGGAAGCTCAGGTCTGTCTCCACATTGTTCTGGAACACCTGGATGAACTGGTTGATCTTTGTGACGTTCTTGATCTGCAGCAGCTGGTCCACCATGGCGGTCAGAAACGCCTGCTGGGTCTTGATGCGGCCCAGATCGCCGTCCGGATAGCCGTAGCGCATGTCGTTGTCGTGGCGGTAGCGGAGCACCTGCATGGCGTCGTCCCCCGTGAGCAGGCGGTAGCCCTTCTCCTGGTGGATGTGAAGGTCCTGATAAGGATCGTCGTAGTTCATGTTCCGTGGCACGTCGAACCAGACGCCGCCCATGGCGTCCACGATCTGGCCCACGGCGTCCCACTCCACAACCACCTGATAGTCCGGCTCAAAGCCCACCAGCTGGGCGATTTCCTTGTAGAGATACTGGATCCCCCGGTCTCCGCCGCCATAGTAGTTATACACGGAGTTGATGCGCTTGATATCCCAGGAGACATTCACCATGGTGTCCCGGGGAATGGACATCACCGTGGCCTTCT
>NZ_KI271762.1:92695-94520 GCF_000469445.2 Oscillibacter sp. KLE 1745
TGCCGCCGCCCCCCGTGTCCCGGCCCAGGATCAGGACCGTGTAATAGTCCTGACTCTTCCGTTCCCCGTCGCTGCGGGGTCGGGTCCCTTCGCCCCAGTCGATCTCCTCTTCCTGGGTCCCGCTGTCCGCATCCGCGTTCTTGTCCGGCAAATCCGGGCGAACGAACAGGCTCTGGCAGGCCACCACCGCGATCAGCACGATGGCCAGTACCACGGCTACCGCGATCAGCAGCTTCTGCTGCCGCGTCAGGCGGCTCGGTTTCTTCGGCTTCTTGGGTCTGCTCTTTTTCGGCGTCCCGCCCGTCGGATGCTTTCCGTTTTCTCTATCCACTGTCTCTCTATCCTTTCAATGCGTCCCGCGCCTCAATGGTGGCGTGGTGCACAGGGTTTCCCATTTCGGTCATCTCTTCGATGGTCATCTCCAGGCCCATCAGCAGGCCCTCGTCCAGGTCTTTATAACACACAGCGCGGAGTTTGTCTACCCCCGGAAAATTCCGGGAGGGCTCGATATAATCCGCCAGATAGATCACTTTTTCCAGCAGGGTCATGTGGGCATGGCCCGTGGTGTGCCACCAGATGGCGTTGTAGATTTCATCGTCCACACCGAACACGTCCCGGGCGATGGCCGCGCCGGTCTTGGCGTGGAGAAGCTTCAGGGCCTTCTGCTCCAGCTCGTCCAGCTGGATGCCGTACCGGCCGCACAGTTCCAGCTGCTCCTCCATGTTCAGCTTTTTTGTGCAGTCGTGCAGCAGTGCCGCTACCCGGGCCTTCTCCACATCGGCGCCGTACCGCTCCGCCAGACGGATGGCCTCCTGCTCCGTGCCCAGCACGTGGGGGATGCGCTTGTTTTTCAAATAACTCAGAGCTATCGGCCGCAGCTCCCGCAGGGGCAGGCGCTTCAAATCCGCCCGGGTGCCGTACAGTCCCTCCCGCAGGATATAGCCGTACACCGCCGGAGGCAGGAGATTCACGCCCTCTCCCTTCGCCAGCATGGTTCGCAGGTCTGTGGAGGACACATCCACCACGCCGGGGATGGTGAGGGTGAAGATCCGGGCCTGGGGATATGTCCGGTACAGATAGTCCCGCTGAACGGAGAACAGCTCCTCCGTGTCCGCCTCCGTTCGGCCGAAGGTGGCGATCCCCGCCAGGGACAGAATCTTCTCCGCTTCGTGCCAGGTCTGGATGGTGAGGAACATGTCCGTGCCCATCAGCAGCCACAGCTCGTCCTCCGGGTACCGCTCCTTCAGCTGGGCCAGGGTGTCGGAGGTATAGCTCCGACCCGTCCGCTTCAGCTCCAGATCCAGTACCTGGACCCGGTCCCCCAGGCCCAGCTGCTCCCCCGCCAGGCGGGTCATCTCAAGCCGCTGTTCCGGAGTGGGGCTGCCCGCTGGCAGCGCCTTGTGGGGTGGCTCCCGGTCCGGGACCAGCAGCAGCAGGTCCAGCTTCAGCAGCTCGAATACCGCCCGGGCCGCGGTCACATGGCCCAGGTGGGGCGGGTTGAACGTCCCGCCGTAAACGCCGATCTTCATACGCGATTCCTCTTTATGGTTCAGATTTTTCCGCCGGAAGCTCCAACTCCATCTCGTCATCCGTGGCGGTGAAGCCATACCGCTGATACAGCGGGCGGCCCATGGCGGTGGTGTGGAGAGAAACCGTCAAACAGCCCCGCTCACAGGCCGCTGCCGTGAGGAGATCCAGCATCCGCCATGCGATCCCCCGGCCTCGGAAGGCAGGATCCGTCCAGATGTTCATGATATGGCCGGACAGACCCGCGGGATTGTGATAGGAGGGCATCTCCCGGCGGAGGTCCAGGCCGCCGGTGGCG
>NZ_KI271762.1:94620-101128 GCF_000469445.2 Oscillibacter sp. KLE 1745
CATCTCCCGGCGGAGGTCCAGGCCGCCGGTGGCGGCCAGCCGCTCTCCCACCAGCGCCAGAAGCGCAATGTGGCTGCCGGACGCCAGGGCCTGGCGGTAGTAATCCCGGACCGCATCCGGCAGGCCATGCGGCAGCGCCGCCGTCTCCGAAAGGTGCCGGTAGGTCCGGATGGCCCGGAGGCGGCTCTCCGTCAAGAGCTCCAGATCCCCGATCCCGGCAGTGCGGAACGTCAGTTCCATCGGGCGCCTTCCCGGGTCACTGGGGGCGCTTCTTTGCCGGCTTCACCAGCTGGATGCGCTTCTCCCTGGGCTTGGAGTGGCTCTCCCGGTACAGCACGAACTTCGTGCCGATGACCTGCACCACCTCGCTGCGGGTGGCCTTGGCCAGCTCCTCCGCGGCGGTGCGGGCGTCGTAGTCGATATTGTTGTCCAGCACCCGGCCCTTGATAAGCTCCCGAGCCTCCAGTGCGTCATCCGCCTGCTTGATGAGGTTTGCCCCGATACCGTCCTTGCCCACCTGCAGGATCGTGTCGATGCTGTTTGCCAGGCCCCGCAGCTGGGCCCGCTGTTTGCTTGTCAGTTCCATGTATACTCCTTTATTCCGGGAAATGGCCCCGGTCTTTTTTATTTTTCGTCATGCCAAGTAGACTGCCGCAGCTTCTCCATAGACTCCTGGGCAATCCACTCTTCTGTATAGCCGCAGCTGCGGCAGACATACCTCTGAATTTTTGCATTTACAAAAAACCGATGGGAAAAGAATTGTACAGCCCCGGCTCCACTGCCAGCAGGTCCGCGCTGCCGCATTTGGGGCAGCGTCCGGTCGTTTTCACCGCAGTTCCCTCCTCATCAAAGGTAGACGGTTATTTTTTCAAATAAGTTGCCAGTTTCTCCGAAAATGCCCGCAGAGCTTTTCCTCTATGGGAGATGGCGCCCTTCTCCTCTGCCGTCAGCTGGCCGAAGGTCCTGCCCTTCTCCGGCACCAGGAACACCGGGTCGTAGCCAAATCCCGCCGTCCCCATGGGGGCAAAGGCGATGGCACCGTCGCACCGGCCCTCCGCCGTCAGCTCGTCCCCGCCGGGAAAGGCGCAGGCGATGGCGCAGGCGAAGTGGGCCGCCCGGGTAGTCTGTCCCCGCATGTTCTGCAGCAGCAGGGTATACCGCCCCCGGTCGTCCAGCTCCTCCCCGCCGTAACGGGCGGAATACACGCCGGGTCCTCCGTTCAGGGCGTCCACACAGAGACCGGAGTCGTCCGCGATGGCGGGCAGCCCGCTGGCCGCGCAGATGGCCTTGGCCTTCAGCATGGCGTTTTCCACAAAGGTGGTGCCGGTCTCCTCCACGTCTACGGAGATTCCCACGTCTGCGGGGCTCACCACTTCCACCCCCAGTCCGGAGAGGATATCCGCCATCTCCTTCAGCTTGCCGGGGTTATGGGTCGCCAACACGAATTTCATACCGTCTCCTCCTTTTCCGCCGCACGGTCCAGACGCTTGTTCCGGATGGTCAGCACCAGGTCGATGGTGACCATGGTGATATCCAGGATGTAAAAAGCCGCCACATAGGTGACATTTCCACTGATGAACTTCCCCGCCAAGCCGCAGAGATAGCCCACGATGATGCACACCTCAAACCATAGGCTCTTGCCCTTTGCAGTACGGGAGCGCACGGACTTTGTGATGTTGAAGGGCCAGGACAGGCCGAAGCAGATCAGCATAATCATCTCGAATACCTGCGCCACGGAAACCATCTCCTTCTTTCAATTTGTGGTTTTATCGCTTCAAAATCTCCCGCTGGAGCTTCAGCAGCTCCCGGTTACCCTTGGCGCACAAGCGCACCAGCTCCTGTTGCTCCTGGGGTGTGAAGGCCCGGCCCTCGCCGGTGCCCTGGAGCTCGATGATCTCCCCCAGCTCATTCATCACACAGTTCAGGTCCACCTGGGCACGACTGTCCTCGCTGTACTGCAAATCCAGCATAAGGGTCTCCCCGACGATTCCCGCAGACACCCCGGTGACGAAATGCCGGATGGGATTGGAGGCCAGCACGCCCTCCTCCACCAGCTTCCGGCAGGCCAGGGCCAGCGCCACAAAGCCGCCGGTGACGGATGCGGTGCGGGTTCCGCCGTCGCCCTGGAGCACGTCGCAGTCGATGGTGATGGTATGCTCCCCCAGCTTCGCCAGGTCCACGGCGGCCCGGAGGGAACGGCCCACCAGCCGCTGGATCTCTGCGCTGCGGGGCGAGAGCTTCAGCTTGGCGATGTCCCGCTTGCTGCGCTCCCGGTTGGCCCGGGGCAGCATGGAGTACTCCGCTGTCACCCAGCCGGTGCCCTCCGGCACATGGGGCGGCACCCGGTCCTCCACGCTGGCGCAGCAGAGAACCATGGTGTTGCCGCACTGGATGAGACAGCTGCCCTCCGCGAATTTTACGAAATCAGGGGTGATTTTGATCGGGCGCAGCTCGTCAAACGCCCGTCCGTCTTGTCTGGTCATGGTATGCGCTCCTTTTCATTTTCCCCGCAGAGAGGACTGGATCGCCGCGAACGCACGGTCATAGTCATCCCTGTGAACATAGATGGTGTAGGTCAGGACGCTGTCCTGTACAGCAGTCGGAGCGGCCCCCTGCTGCGGCGGGCAGCCGCGGCGTATAGGCCCCGGGTCCTGGTGCCGCTGGAGAGCCCGGCATCTGAAAGCGCCCCGCGGATCCGAAAGTACATCTGCTGCGACGACACAGAGATCAGTTTTCTCCGATTCCAAATGGTGATCCTTGTCTCTCTGCTGCCGCTCAAATAATGGCCTCCACATATTCCTTCGCGTCGAAGGGCTTCAGGTCGTCCACCCCCTCGCCCACACCGGCCAGCTTCACCGGTACGCCCAGCTCCTTGGCGATGGCGATGACGATGCCGCCCTTGGCCGTGCCATCCAGCTTCGTCAGCACGATGCCGGTGAGTCCTGCGGCCTCCTTGAACTGGCGGGCCTGGATCAGGCCGTTTTGTCCGGTGGTGGCGTCCAGCACCAGCAGCGTCTCCCGTGCGGCGCCGGGGCATTCCCGGTCGATGATCTTGGAGAGCTTGGCGAGCTCCGCCATCAGGTTAGCCTTGTTGTGGAGGCGGCCGGCAGTGTCGCACAGCACCACATCCACCCCTCTTGCCTTGGCAGCCTGCAGGGCGTCGAACAGCACCGCGCCGGGGTCAGCCCCCTCGTGCTGGCGCACAAGTTCGCAGCCGGCCCGCTCCGCCCAGATCTGCAGTTGGTCCGCCGCTGCGGCCCGGAAGGTGTCCGCCGCGCAGAAGAGGACCCGCTTGCCCTCGCTTTTCAGCTGATAGCCCAGTTTGCCGATGGACGTGGTCTTGCCTACGCCGTTGACGCCGATGAACAGCACCACAGCAGGCCGGGTCGAGAGATCCAGCTCCGTGCCGCCCACGTCCATCTCCTCCGCCAGAATGTCCCGGAGGGCGGCCTTGACCGCCTCCTGGTCCTGGAGCTTCTCCTTCCGGACCCTCGTGCGGAGTTTTTCCACGGCGTCCAGCGCCGTGTCCATGCCCAGGTCCGCCAGGATCAGCGTCTCCTCCAACTCCTCGAAAAAGGCCTCGTCCGCCTCGGAGAAGCCGGAGAAGAGATTTGTGGTGATCTTTTTCAGCTTGTCAAAAAAGCCCATGGTATCCTCCCAAATCGGAAATCAGCGCCGGAGAGGCTTATCCCAGTCCAACCTGTTTCCGCAGTATTTGCAGTATTCGCCGGGAAAAAGCGGCAGATGTGCCCCGCACTCCGGGCAGCGGATCACGAACAACTGGATCGCAAGGCCCGCCGCCAGCAGCAGTCCCCCGATCACGCCCGCCTCCGGTACAAATACGGTCCTGCTGAGGAACTGCAGAACAAATCCCGGGACTAGCAGGATAACGCTCAGGATCGTCCATCTGCGCAGTGTCATGAGATCGTCCTCCCAATCGCTTCAAATCCTCTTGCGCCGGGTCGCCGTTCACTCCACTTTCTTGCCGCAGTATGGGCAGGTCTTATCCGGTCGGAGCTCCCGAACGGACTTTCCGCAGTGGGGGCAGCGCAGCAGCCGCCACACCAGCCCCAGATCCAAAAGGAAAATCAGCAGCCCTGCATAGGTCATCCATCCGCCCCGGAAGATAAGGAGGCCTGCCAGCAGGCCCACCCAGATGATCAGTATCTGTTTATGCTTGCGCTTCATGGATTCCGCTCCTTATTTGATCTTCAGCTCTTTCGCCATGTCATTCAGATTGATGGTCAGGATCTTGCTCACGCCCTGCTCCTGCATGGTGACGCCATAGAGGACATCGGCCTCCTCCATGGTTCCCCGGCGGTGGGTGATGACGATGAACTGGGTCCGGCCTGCCAGCGTCCGCATATAGCGGGCGTAGCGGGTGACGTTGGCGTCATCCAGGGCCGCCTCGATCTCGTCCATCACGCAGAAGGGCGTTGGATGGACTTTCAGAATGGAGAAATACAGCGCGATGGCCACAAAGGCCTTCTCGCCGCCGGACAGCAGGGAGATGGTCTTGAGGGTTTTTCCCGGCGGCTGGGCCTTGATCTCGATGCCGCAGCCCAGGATGTCCTCCTCGTCCTCCAGTTCCAATCTGGCCGTCCCTCCCCCGAAGAGCTCCTGGAAGGTGGTCTGGAAGCTCTCGGACAGCAGCTTGAACTGCTCGGCGAAAATCTTGGTCATCTCCTCAGTGATCTCGCCGATGATGTTCTGCAGCTCGCCCTTGGCCTTCTCCACATCGTTGCGCTGGTCCGACAGGTAGGTGTAGCGGGTGTTCACCCGCTGGAACTCGTCGATGGCCCCGATGTTTGGGGTTCCCAGGGCGGTGATGTCCCGCTTCAGCTCCCCGATCCGCCGGTTGGCCTTGGGCACGCTCTCCAGCTCGATCCGCTGTGCCTGGGCGTCGGAGTGGGAGAGTTCGTAGTGTTCCCACAGCCGGTCCAGGATCTGCTTTTCCTCCATGGCGGAGGTGGCCCGCTTCTGGTCCAGCTTGGCCACCACCCGCTCCAGGTTCAGCAGGTTCTCGTTCATCTCCTGGCCCGCCCGGTTCTTGGCAGTCCGCTCCGCCTCCAGGGCGTTCTTCTCCTCTGTGATGGCGGCCAGCCGCTGCCGGAAGGCCGCGCCCCGGCCCGCCAGCTCCTCCAGCGCCGTCTGCAATCCGGCGATCTCTTCCTCCGCGGCGGCGATGTTTCGGCGGTAGGTCTCCGCCATCTGTTCCTTCTGCTCCCGGTCACCAGAGAGATCCGCGCACAGCGCCCGCAGGTCCGCGGCGCTGCGGACTGTGGCCTCCCGCTCGGCAGCCAGGGCAGCCAGATCGCTCTTTCTGCCGCTGATCTCCTCGGCCAGGGCACCGGATTTCTCCAGCAGCTCCGATTGGCCGGAAAGAGCCGCCTCCGCCTGGGCCCGCGCGTCCGCGGCGGCGGATTCCTGTCGGTTGATCTCCACCTGGGCGGCGGCAGACCGGGCGTCGTTGTCCGTCAGCCGTCCGGCCAGGCTCTCCAGCTCGCCGGTGAGGTTCTCCACGCTCTCCTCCAGGGAGCGCAGCAGGAGATCATATTGTCCCCTGATGCCCTCCAGCCGCAGGACCTCGTCCTCTGCGTAGCGGCGCTGGGCCTCCGCGGTCTCCAGCTCGTATTGGGCGGCGGCCAGTTCCCGGGCGGTATCCTCCTCCGCCTGCTTTGCCTCCGCCAGCTTTGCCTGCATGGCAGCGGTCCGGGCGGTGAGCTGCTCCAACTCCGCGGACCGGCTCAGTACACCGGCGGACCGGCTGGTGCTGCCGCCGGTCATGGAGCCGCCCCGGTTAATGACCTGGCCGTCCAGCGTCACGATCCGGAAGGCGTTGCGGTACTTCCGGGCCATGGCGATGCCGCAGTCCAGGTCCTCTACCACCACAGTGCGGCCCAGCAGGTTGTAAACAATATTCCGGTACGCCGGGTCGAATGTCACCAGCCGGGACCCCAGGCCCACAAAACCAAATTCCTTCTCCACGCCTTTTTCATGGAGTTCGTCACCCCGGATGGCGGTGAGGGGCAGGAACGTGGCCCGTCCGGCGTCCCGCTGCTTCAGGTAGCTGATAGCGGCCTTGGCATCCTCCTCCCGGTCCACCACAATGTTCTGCAGTCCCGCCCCCAGGGCGATCTCGATGGCCAAGGAGTACCTGCCATCGGTCTTCACCAGATTGGCCACCGGGCCATGGATGCCCTGCAGGCCGCTCTGTGCGCGGCACACGAACTTGACCGCCTTGGAGAAGCCCTCGTACTCCTTCTCCATCTCTGTCAGCAGGCGGCGGCGGTTTTCCAGCGCCCCCGTGTCCATGGTCAGCTGGACCCGCCGCTCCGCGGCGGCAGCGGCCTTCTTCTTCCGTTCCTCCATCCGCAGGCTGTGGCCGGCGATGATGTTGGCGGCGGCCTCCGCCTCGTCCCTGGCATCCTCCAGGGCGCGGCGGTTCTCCCGCGCCTCCTGTCGGGCGGACTGAAGCTGCTCCTCCGCGGCGGCCCTGTCTCGCTCT
>NZ_KI271763.1:0-1150 GCF_000469445.2 Oscillibacter sp. KLE 1745
GGGCGCTATGCGCCCGCCGCTCTGCTGCGCCGATCAGGCTGGATTCGTGCCGAATTCCATATTGGCGTAAATGCGCTCCATGCGGCTGTCTGGGAAATGCTCGTCAAAAAACACATCCACGGCGGAGACGGGGGTCTCTCCGCGGACCCGCTCGGACCAGCGGTCCACTGCCAGCAGGCTCATGGCGCAGTCGAAGACCATGAAAATGGTGAGGACCCAGGTGAGGACCTTGCCGAACCGGTTGGGGATCTTCAAAATCACCTGAGCGACCCGGGGATAGAGGCTTTTGATCCACAGGACGCCCAGAATGCCCCAGAACAAAGAGTAGAGCAGGCAGATCCGGCCGTCGAGATTGAAGGGCATCCGACTGTAATCCCAGGAAGTGGAGCCGAAGAGGGTCTCCTGCCCCCAGGAGAGCAGGTACTCAATGACACTGCCCACCACGGCTCCGCCGAAAAAGGAGATGGAGGAGCTGCGGTTGCGGTAGCGGTACAGGGCCAGGGTCATCACCACTGCGCCGATACCGTAGACAGGGTTGAAGGGACCGTAAACCAGGCCGGAGCGGCTTTCGATATACCCGTTGCGGAAGAGGCACCACAGGATCTCCACCACCACGCCCGCAAAGCTGCCGGCGATGCAGATCAAAGCGACCTTGTAAAAGTTGACGCCGGAGGCAAAGCTATCCGCCTGCTCCTCCTCCAGGTCGATAACGGAGTTGGCGGGGGCACGGCGGAAGAGGCCCTTGCGCTGGGAGCTCTCCTGCCCCTCCCGCAGGCGGGTGGTGAGCTCGTCGGCCTTGTCGGAGGCCCACTGATGGGCCTGACGCAGGCAGGAGGAGGCATCCTCCAGCATCTCCACCTCCCGGGTCACGTCGCTGCGCAGGGCGGCTTGCTCCTCCGGAGAGAGGCTTTGCTGGTCGGCCAGCTGTTCGTAATACTCCTCATACTGAACTTCCAGCGCCTTTTCCGCACGCAGGACGTCCTGACTGCAATCCAATAGCTCCTTTGTCTGCATAAAAACCTCCTGTCGAAATTTGCCGTTGTGGGATATAGTAGCACACGGAGGGCGTGAAGGCAAGTGCCGCTCCGTTGTGCAGGGGCTGCAGGAGTACAAGAAAAAATCCCGCCACATTGCTGTGGCGGGGTTTTTT
>NZ_KI271763.1:1250-4145 GCF_000469445.2 Oscillibacter sp. KLE 1745
AAAAACCCCCGCCACATTGCTGTGGCGGGATTTTTGAAAGTGCAATCGAAGAATCAGCGCTTGGAGAACTGGGGAGCCCGACGGGCGGCCTTGAGGCCGTACTTCTTACGCTCCTTCATACGAGGATCGCGGGTCAGGAAACCGGCCTTCTTCAGGATGGGACGGTTGTCCTCGCTGGCCAGCAGCAGGGCGCGGGCGATACCGTGCCGCAGGGCGCCGGCCTGGCCGGACACGCCGCCGCCGGTGACAGTGGCCACAACATCCATCTTGCCGGTGTTGCCGGTGGCCTCCAGAGGCTGACGGACCAGCATCTTCAGGGTGTCCAGACCGAAATACTCATCAATGCTCCGGCCGTTGACGGTGATGGAGCCGGTGCCGTTGGGGAACAGATGGACGCGGGCCACAGAGGACTTCCGGCGACCAGTGCCATACAGATAGGGCTTCTTGGACTGATACATACTTCAAACTCCTCCTTATTCCGCGTCCAGAGCGACGGGCTTCTGAGCCTGCTGCTCGTAGTTGGCGTCCGCATAGATGTGCAGCCGCTTCAGGGATTCCTTGCCGATGGTGTTCTTGGGCAGCATACCGCGGACAGCCACCTTCATGGCCAGCTCGGGCTGCTCCTGCATCAGGATGCGGTAGGGGGTCTCCTTCAGGCCGCCAATCCAGCCGGAGTGGGTACGGTACATCTTCTGGGTGCCCTTCTTGCCGGTCAGCACAGCCTTGCCGGCGTTGATGATGATGACATAGTCACCGCAGTCGGCGTTGGGGGTGAAAGTGGGCTTGGTCTTGCCGCGCAGCAGGTCGGCAGCCCGGACAGCGGTCTTGCCCAGGGGCTTGCCCGCGGCGTCCAGGATGTACCACTTACGCTCAATGTTGGCCTTGTTTGCCATAAAAGTGGACATGGTGTTTCCTCCGTATATTGAAATTCTTTGCTTTGCTTTACAAATCAAGAGCTCCGGGTTACAATCGGAGCAAGGATATTTATACCACGGCGGCGGGGGAATGTCAACGGGGATTTCGTTTAACCGGGATAAATCTCTAAATTTCTCTTGATACCTCTTATTATCTCCTGATTTCTCGCGTTCTATTTTGAATTTTTCGGGGGAAGGCCCTGTACGCCGAAACGCCTGGGGGCGCTGGATCTTCTGCGCAGCCGGCCTTATGCGGATTCTCTGCGCCGTTGTATATACCTCCATGATCTATGGCAGAAGCCCTGGGGAGATCGCTCGCTATCTCCGCTGGGAGATGGCGGACCGGGGCACCGGCCCCATCCGACTGCCGGCGGTGGGGGACGATGGGCCGGACCGCTTCGCTATGTTTTTGGGCGAGAGAAAACCGGACGAGCGTTACATCGTCCGGTTCCGTCAGAATGTCGATGGGGACTATGAAGCGTATGGGCATCCGGTGTGGATGTACGGCCCGTACCCGGTGCGGGGCGTATACACCCAGGCCCTGGACGGCGGCGGTGAGGTCTGCTTAGCCGTCTGGAACGAGTCGGAGACGTTGGCGGAGGTCCGGCTGCGGGTGGATGATGGCCCGGAGGAGTCCGTCTCCATCCCCGCCCCGCCGTCTCTGACTATCTGGCGGTTTACAGGCGGGGACATGGGCTGGCACCTGAAGGACTGGTATTTTGATGCCCGGGGTGAAGAACTGTCCTGGCGTCTGAAAACAATTATGTAATGCTACAAAACCCACTGGACCAACAGCAGCAGCACAAATCCCGGCAGGCCCAGAACGGCGATCACCAGGGCATTCCACAGGTTCAGCCCCAGGGCGATGCCGGTGAGGCCCGCCGTCAGCCGTACGGCCCCCAGGGCCAGAAACCCCAGCAGGGTGTTCAGCAGCAGCTTCAATGCCAGGCGGAAAGGGGAGCTGAACACCCGAATCAGGGCGACGAGAAAGAAGCCCGCCAGGATGGCGGCGATGATCTTCTGACTCAGGTCCATGTGGACGCCCCCTCCAGCCCGGCGGCGGCCGCCGCCTCGGGACTCCGCTCCTTGATGGCGCGGATCAGATAGTTGCACCGGGCCTTCACGGCGCTGATCTGGTAGACGCAGGACTCCACCAGCTCCGGGTCCAGGGCCTGGTCGAACTGGCGATAGGCCTGGGCCAGGTCCCCCTGGGCCTCCAGCAGCTCGGCCTTCAGGGTTAGCAGCTCCGGGTCGGGGCGGGCGGCTTTCTTGGCAAAAACAGGTTTCATGGCAGTGTCCCTCCTATCCATATTCTTACGGGGAGTTTGGACAAATATGCCAGCTTTCATACAAGGAGGCAGGAGGAACATGCCAACAGAACAGGAGAACTTCATGGCCCAGGCTCTGGCGCTGGCGGCGGAGGCCGCGGCGGCGGGGGAGGTGCCCGTGGGCTGCGTTATCGTCCGGGACGGGGAAATCGTGGGCCGGGGCCGCAACCGGCGGGAGGAGAAGCAGGCCACCGCCTCCCATGCGGAGATGGAGGCCATTGCCCAGGCCAACGAGCACCTCGGCACCTGGCGGCTGGATGACTGCGAACTGTACGTGACGCTGGAGCCCTGCCCCATGTGCGCGGGGGCTATCCTGAATGCCCGTATCCGCCGGGTTTGGTACGGCGCCCGGGACGAGGCCTTCGGTGCCTGCGGCGGCGTGACCAACCTGTTTATGGAGAGCTTCCCCAACCGGCCCGCCCTGGTGGGCGGCATTCTGGGAGAGGACTGCCGCCGGGTGCTGGCGGATTTTTTTGCCGGGCTCCGGGGCGGAGAAAAAATCGACCCTCAGATTTGATTTAAGACTTTTGTAACAATTGATGCTGGTTTGCTTAACAACTCTCTAGTATCTTAATACTTGCAAGAGACAAAACTTCTTTTCATCCAATCTTCCAAAAAATAGGGAAACGGACCAGCCGAAAGGCTGGTCCGTT
>NZ_KI271763.1:4245-8408 GCF_000469445.2 Oscillibacter sp. KLE 1745
AAAAAATAGGGAAACGGCCCAGCCGAAAGGCTGGTCCGTTTCTCGATTTCCCCGGTATTTGTGAACAAACGGAAAATCCCCGCGGCGGGCACTCCCGGCCGCGGGGATTTTGTGATAAACTGTCAGGTATTGTCCCAGGGCGCGGCCAGTACCGCCGTCCGCTGGAGCAGGAAGCCGAAAAGCGCCACGGCGCCGCCCAGGTAGAACAGCAGCCGGGCCGGATCCGGCCGATCCGCCAGAGTGGCCAGGCAGAAGGCGATGGCTAGCGCCGCATAGACGGCGAAGCGGCGGGTCCGCCCCGCCCGGAAGGCGAAGGAGGACAGCCGGTAGAAGGCCAGAGCCAGGAACACCACCGCCAGCAGCTCCGTGTAGTAATCTGTAAGGGACGGGTCTACGGACACCACCCGGTAGGTCAGCACCAGCCGCACCACCAGGCAGCAGACAGGCACCAGCAGCAGAGGACTCTGAAAGGGCTTGCGCGCCCCGCCCTCCGGCCGGATGCGGCAGGCAGGCACAGCGGGAAGCAGGCTGGCCGCCGAGAGAAGAGACAGCAGACCCACCACCAGATGCTCCCTGCCGGAGAAGAGCTGACTGCCCTGGGCGGTCACAAAAACGGTCACCGTCTCTCCGCTGCCGGTGAGGGCGCTGGCGCCGGAGAAGCCGAAGAGCAGGTCCAGAACGCCGGAGGCTGCCAGCAGGAAGAGCCCCATCACCGCCGGAGTGAGCAGCCCGGGGGAAGCCACGGAGAAGCCTGCGGGAAAGAGGGGCGGGTCTTCCCGGTCCGCAGGCAGAAGGGTCCGGGCTGCCAGCAGGCAGACTGCCGCCAGAACCACGAACCAGGCCACCAGCAGGATGGCGTACAGATTGCCGGGGATGGGGAGGCCTGTGTCCACCTCGAACCCAGTGCTGCGCTGAAGCAGCCGCAGCAGGAATGCCCCCACGCCGCCAATGGCGGCCAGCAGGGGCCAGAGCACGTATTTCTTCATAGGAGCCGATCTCCTTATCATGACAGATTTTCAAAAGCCAGTATACCACGGGAAAGGCTGTTTGTCCATGCCGGCCTCATTTTCCGCCCTCCGGGCGCATACAGTGAAGGGACAGGCCCGCAGACGGGGAACAAAAGAGGAGGAATTTCCATGAGACGCCATTCTGATCTGCACCAGAGCGCCGCCATCTCCGCGGTGCTGCTGGTGCTGCTGTTTGCCCTGCCCCTGGCGGTGGTAGTGCCCTTTCAGACAGAGCTTTTCTCCGATGATCCCATCGCTGTGGAGTCGGAGCGGGAGCCCTTTCAGCCGGGGGACCTGGACGGAGAGATGGTGCTGAAGGTCCTGGCAGGGGACGCGGTGGAGGAGATGACCCTGGGAGAGTATCTGGTGGGCGTGGTCCGGGCGGAGATGCCCGCCTCCTTTGAGCCGGAGGCTTTGAAAGCCCAGGCGGTGGCGGCCCGGACGTACACCCTGTACAAGATGCAGACCGGCGGCAACCACGGCGACACCGCGGACATCTGCACGGACTCCACCTGCTGCCAGGCGTATATCTCGGAGGAAAACGCCCGGAACAACTGGGGCGAGAACGCGGACGCCTATGAGGAAAAGATCGAGACCGCCGTCCGGGAGACCGACGGAGAGACCATCCTGTACGGCGGCGTGCCCATCCTGGCGGTGTTCCACTCCTGCTCCGCCGGGCAGACCCGCTCCTCCGGCCAAGTGTGGGTCAGCGACCTGCCCTATCTCCAGGCGGTGTCTTCGCCGGAGCCTGCGGACAGCATCCCCAACTATTACAGCCGTGTGGAATTCACGGCGGAGGAGTTCCGGGAGAAGGTCCTGGCCTCCTATCCGGAGGCGGACCTGTCCGGCGACATCAGCGGCTGGCTGCAAAACGCCGTGACGGACACCGCCGGCAGCGTGGAGTCGGTGGACGTGGGCGGCGTGAGCATGAAGGGCAGCACTTTACGGAGCGTCCTGGGGCTGCGGTCCGCCTGCTTCGAGTGGGAGGCGGCGGACGGCAAGCTGGTGTTCTTCGTCACTGGCTACGGCCACGGCGTGGGTATGAGCCAGTACGGCGCCAACCAGATGGCCAAGGAGGGAGCGGACTACCGGACGATCCTCACCCACTATTATACCGGCGTCACCGTGGAGCCCTATACTACTGCCGCCATGGGGTGACTCTTTACAAAAAAGCCGGAAATGTGGTAAAATACAATCTTCCAGGGGAGCTTCTGCGGAAGGGAGGACATGATGAGACGAAAGCTCGCGGCACTGCTGCTGTGCCTGCTGCTGGTGTTCCAGCTGTCGCCGGTCCCGTCGGGGGCGGCGGAGACGGTGTATTTCACCGCAGTCAACAAAAACGTGCTGACGCTGTCGGACGACACCATGCCCTTCTGGTCCGGCGGCTATCTGTATGTGCCCAGCACTATCTTCACCGGCGTGGGCCGGGATCTGGGCGTGTCCTACTACCCCAATATTGCCCGGCAGACCGTGTTGCTGTATGTGGACAAGACGGTATACAGCTCCCTGGTATTTGACCTGAACAAGGACTATGCCATCGACAACGAGGGCAACCTGTATTTCCAGAAGCCCATCCAGCGGGGTGGCGTGATCTTCCTGCCCATCTCTCTGATCGCCCGGTGCTTCGGCCTGCTCTACTCCACCGTGGAGGTGGACCGGGGCTATCTGGTTTGGGTGCGCAATCCGGATATGGATATGGAGGAGCGGTACTTTGCCGACGCCGCCAAGTCCCGGATGGACTACGAGTACAACCAGTACCTGCGGAACCAGAGTGCGGAAGAGGACATCGCGCCGGAGGAAACGGAGCCCTCCACCGTCACCGGGCAGCGGATTTATCTTTGTGTGGAGGCCGCGGACCCGGAGCGGGTGAAGTCCCTGCTGGACATTCTGGACCGCTATGACGCCCACGCGGCTTTCTACTGTACGGAGGCGTTTCTGCGGGAAGGCGGCGACCTGCTGCGGCGAATGACCGCCACAGGGCAGGCCATCGGGCTGGCGGTGGACGCCGCGGCGGACCGCCCGGTGACGGAACAGCTGGAGACGGGGAACCGCCTGCTCTCCCAGGCCGCCAGCGTCAAGACCCGGCTGGCTTGGATTGAAAACGCCGGGGAGGAGTCTGTCTCCGCGGCGGAGGCGGCGGGCTTCTGCCCGCTGGACCCGGATCTGGACCGGGCGGCGTATCCCCTCAGCAGCACCGGCGCCGCCGACACGCTGCTCCAGCGGGTGACCAGCCGGGGCGGCGAGGTCACTGTCTGGCTGGGCGACGGCGCCAACGCCGCAGGGCTTGGGACGTTCCTGTCTGCGGCGGAGGCGGCGGACGACCGCTGTCTGGCCATGACGGAGACGGTGTCCTGACCTGCCAAGATTTACAAAATATTCAACATACCGCCCCGGGAGCGGATATAATAGAGGATATCAAGAATCGGCTGTGTCTGTGAACAGGCGGACGCCGCGGGCGGCAGAACCAGCGAAGAGAGACATATCGAAATGGGAGGGAGCGCCATGGGCCGCAACATCCTGGTCGTGGAAGACGACCGCAATATCTGTGATTTGATCCACATGTACCTGGTGAAGGAGGGGTTCGACGTCCGCATCGCCGGGGACGGCGGCAAGGCCATTGAGGAGTTTCAGAAGCAGGTTCCGGACCTGATCCTGCTGGACATCATGCTGCCGGTGATGGACGGCTGGTCGGTGTGCGCCAAAATCCGGGAGACCAGCAAGGTGCCCATCATCATGCTGACGGCCAAGGGCGAGGTGTTCGACCGCATCCAGGGCCTGGAGATGGGGGCGGACGACTATGTGGTGAAGCCCTTTGAGATGAAGGAGCTCATCGCTCGGATCAATGCGGTCCTGCGGCGGACGGAGATCCCCAACGACACCAGCAAACGGCTGACGTTCGACAAGCTGGTGATTGACCTGGACTCCTACGAGCTGATCGTGGATGGGAAGAAAATCGACACGCCCCCCAAGGAGCTGGAGCTGCTGTATCATTTGGCCTCCACCCCCAACCGGGTGTACACCCGGAACCAGCTGCTGGATGAGGTGTGGGGCTTTGACTACTTCGGCGACAGCCGGACAGTGGATGTCCACATCAAGCGGCTGCGGGAGAAGATCGAAAACGTCAGCAGCCAGTGGGCGCTGAAAACGGTGTGGGGC
>NZ_KI271763.1:8508-10421 GCF_000469445.2 Oscillibacter sp. KLE 1745
CTGGCAGGCGCCCCCGGGGCAAAGGAGAGCTGACGTTTCCGGGGACGAAGGCCCCGGCGCCGCGAAAGCGGCGTCAAGCGGTCCGCAGGACCCTTGAACCTGCCGGAATTCATTTCCGGCAGGTTGGTGAGATAAAAGGGGCCCCCGGAGGCCTGCGGCCTCCGGGGAAAACAGCAGCCAGTGGGCGCTGAAAACGGTGTGGGGCGTGGGGTACAAGTTCGAGCTGGCAGGCGCCCCCGGGGCAAAGGAGAGCTGACAAAACCGCCTGAAAAGACCTTCGCCTTTTCAGGCGGAAAACCGGGCAGGGAGGTCTCATGAAGGTACGGATCGCGCGTATTGCAAAACGGATGCACAACAAGTTCAGGGGCCTGTACTGGCGGCAGATGTTCGTCACCGTCGGCATGGTGCTCCTGACGCTGTTTTTGCTGGGAGTTTCGTTTTTCTCCCTGAGCTACAACTACGCCCGGGGCCAGGAGAACGGGGAGCTGGCCGCCCAGGCCCAGGTGGTGGGGCAGCTCTCCGCCAGCTATCTGGAAAACGGGCGGTACCTGGACATGGAGGAGCTGCAGCACGAGGAGGACTTCCAGCGTCTGGCCTCCTTCGCTGCCACGGTGTCCGAGGTGGACTTCCTGATCTGCGACGTGGAGGGCCACGTGCTGCTGTCCACGGATGCGTCTCTCAGCGGGCTGGTGGTGACTATGCCGGAGGAGATGACCGCAGAGGTGCTGGAGGAGGGCATCAGCTCCAGGCGCACGGACGTGGACGGCCTGTACTCCAACAAGCGGTTCGTGGTGGGCGTTCCGGCCATAAGCGAGGATACCCCCGACCCCGTCGGCATGGTCTATGCCGTGTCCTCCACCACCTCGCTGGACACCATGTGGTCCGGCTTCATCGGGCTGTTCTTCATGACGGCGTTCGTGGTACTGATGATCTCCTTCATGGCGTCCTCCATCACCACCATGCGGCAGATCCAGCCCATCCGGGAGATGGCCAAGGCCACCCGCCGCTATGCGGAGGGGGACTTCGACATCCGCATGAACGACTACGGCCGGGATGACGAGTTGGGAGAGCTGGCGGCCTCCTTCAACAACATGGCGGAGAACCTGCAGCAGACGGAGCGCCAGCGGCGGGAGTTCATCACCAACATCTCCCATGAGCTGAAGACGCCCATGACCACCATCGCCGGCTATACAGACGGCATTCTGGACGGCACCATCCCGCCGGAGAACGAGCGGCAGTATCTCCAGATCATCTCCGACGAGAGCCGCCGCCTGAGCCGGCTGGTGCGGCGGATGCTGGACGTGAGCCAGCTGCAGGCCATCGACCCCCTGCGGGAGGGAAAGCACTTCGACATCTGCGAGAGTATGCGCCGGGTGCTGATCTCCATGGAGCGGAAGATCACAGACCGGAATCTGGATGTGGAGGCGGATATCCCCGAGGAGCCCATTCTGGTGCTGGGGGACAAGGACATGATTACGCAGGTGATTTACAACCTGCTGGAAAATGCCACCAAGTTCGCACGGGAGGGCTCCACTCTCTATCTGGGCGTCACCACCATCGACGGCAAGGCCCGGGTGACGGTGCGGAACGAGGGGGACACCATCCCGGCAGAGGAGCTGCCGCTGCTGTTCGAGCGGTTCCACAAGAGCGACAAGTCCCGCAGCGAGGACAAGGATGGTTACGGCCTGGGGCTGTACATCGTCAAGACGATTTTAGAGCAGCATAAGGAAAAGATCAGTGTGACCAGCGAGGACGGCGTGACCGCGTTCTCCTTCTCACTGGCCACAGAGTGAGGCGTGCATGGAGGAAGAAAAGCAGTTGGCCGGAGAGGACCGTCTCTCCGGAGAGATCGTAGAGGTATACAGACAGCCGCTGCCCGGGGAGGTGGTGGAGCGGTACAGCCGCCCCCTGCC
>NZ_KI271764.1:0-1973 GCF_000469445.2 Oscillibacter sp. KLE 1745
GGGGGCGCTGTCCATCACCCTGGCCTCCGCCGGGAGCCTGGACTCCCTGATGGGGCTGGGCAGCCGGACCATCGGGGAGCTGGCGGACTTCTCCCAGGCGCTGCTGCCCACCCTGGCGGCGGCCACGGCGGCCAGCGGGGCCGTCACCACCGCCACGGTGCAGCAGGTGTCCACGGTGTTCTTCGTGGATCTGCTGCTGCGGCTGATCCGGCAGCTGCTGCTGCCGCTGGTGTACCTGTACATCGGATTGCTGACGGCGGCGGCCTGCCTGCCGGAAAACCGGCTGGGGGCCATTGCCGAGGCGCTGAAAAAGCTGGTGACCTGGATCCTCACCACGGCGCTGCTGGTGTTCACCATCTACCTCTCCATCGTGCGGATCATCTCCGGCTCCGCCGACAGCGCCACGGTGAAGGTGGCAAAGGCCGCCATCTCCGGCGTGGTGCCGGTGGTGGGAGGCATCATCGCCGACGCGTCGGAGACGGTGCTGGCCGGGGCCGGGATGCTGAAGAACACCATCGGCGTCTTCGGGATGCTGGCCATCCTGGCGGCCTGCGCCTATCCTTTCCTGCAGCTGGGGGTCCAGTACCTGCTGTACAAGCTGACGGCGTATCTGGCCTCCGTGGTGGGGGCGCCGGGGCTGTGCAAGCTCATCGACGGGCTGGGAGGCGCCTTCGGCCTGATTCTGGGCATGACCGGCGGCTGCGCGCTGCTGCTGCTCATCTCCGTGCTGGCCTCCGTGGGGGCGGTGATGCCATGATGGAGGCGGTGCGGGCGTGGCTGACCTCCGTGGTACTGGTGTCGGTGCTGCTGTCGGCGGCCCAGAGCCTGATCCCGCCGGGCACCGTGCGGAAGGCGGCGGGCTTCACCGGCGGGCTCATCCTGCTGCTGGTGCTGCTGCGGCCGGTGCTGGGGGCAGACCTGGAGCATCTGGAGCTGGATTTCGACCACTACCAGGCGGCGGTGGAGGAACGGCAGGAGGAGCTGGCCGACACACAGACCGAGGCCATGGCTTCTATCATAGCGGAGCAGACAGAAGCATATATATTGGACAAAGCGGGCGAGCTGGGGCTGGAGGTGACCGTCCGGGTGGAGACGCGGACGGAGGGAAACGGCATCCCGGTGCCCTGGTCCGCGGAGCTGACGGGCAGCTGGTCGCAGGCGCTGGCGTCGGCGCTGGAGACGGAACTGGGCATCCCGGCGGAGAGGCAGGTTTGGCATGAGCGGGAAGCAGAAAACTGAAGGAGTGCGAAGGATATGGGACAAGTACAAATTCGTGGCGCTGGTGGCGCTGGCGGGAGCCGTGCTGCTGCTGTGGCCCGGCGGGGACGGGAAGACGGCGGAGCGCGCCTCGCCCCAGGCGGCCGCCCTGGTGGAGGCGGAGCTCCAGCAGGAGATGGAGGACATTCTGGGCCGCATCCAGGGCGTGGGGGAGGTGCAGGTGCTGCTGACCGTGGAATCGGACGGCGAGCGGCAGCTGGCACAGGACTCGGAGCTCTCTTACAGCGGCTCCACCGCGGCGCCGGAGGACTACTCCCGTTCCTCCCAGACCGTGCTGGTGGACGACGGGAGCGCCGAGGCGCCGGTGGTGACCCGGACGGTGTATCCCACCTATCGGGGGGCCCTGGTGGTGTGCCAGGGCGGGGACCGGGCGGACGTGAAGCTGGCGGTGACGGAGGCGGTGGCGGCCCTGACCGGCCTTTCCGCAGACCGCATCACCGTGGCAAAATCGCAGTGATGATTTGGAGGAGGAGACAGCCCATGAGCGCGAGATGGAAGCGGAATACCGTGGTGGCCACGATGGTGCTGCTGGTGTGCGCAGCAGTGGCCCTGAACTGGAAGTACACCGGCGAGCAGGCGGCGGACGCCGTGGAGGAGACCGGCACCAAGATCCTGGGGGAAGCCACGCTGGTCAGCGGTCAGGAGGACGGCGGCGAGGCCGGGACGGATGAGGAGGCGGTCTACACCGGCGGGGG
>NZ_KI271764.1:2073-4358 GCF_000469445.2 Oscillibacter sp. KLE 1745
CGGCTGCCCCGCCAGCAGGCCAGGGACAACGCCATCTCCCTGCTGCAGGAGGCGGCGGACCAGTCCGGGGCCGACGCGGCGGTGGCCAACGAGGCGTCGGAGGGCATCCAGGTGCTGGCGGGCTACACCATGAAGGAGGCCCAGATCGAAAACCTGGTGACCGCCAAGGGCTATACCGACTGCGTGGCCTTCATGGGGGAGGACAGCATCAGCGTGGTGGTGGACACCGGCACCGGCGAGCTGACGGCCGAGGACGTGGCCAAGATCACCGACATCGCCATGACGGAGACCGGATACCCAGCCAGCGGCATCAAGATCATGGCCTCAAATTAGCTGTTGTATTTTCCCGGGAAACATGGTAAAATAACACCCTGGAACCATTCTTCTGGGACGCGGCGGGCGACCCCCGTCTCTACCAAGGATCAAACAGTGAGGAGAGGCTTACGATGGGCGAGAGCAAAGAGTATATGACGCTGCCGGAGGAGAACGGGAGCATCAACATTTCCGAGGAAGTGATTGCCGCCATCGCCGTGGGCGCCGTCCGGGATGTGGAGGGCGTGTCCGGCATGGTGACTGCCATGGGCGGCAGCGTCACGGACCTGGTCCACAACAAGAAGAACGCCCAGAAGGGCGCCAAGGGTGTGAAGATCGACATGACCGGCGCCGCCCTGGTGCTGGACATCTATCTGACGGTGGAGTACGGCCACCCCATCCCCACGGTGGCGGAAAATGCCCAAAAGGCCGTCATCGGCGCGGTGGAGGCCATGACCGGCTGCTCTGTGGAGGCGGTCAACATCCACGTGGGCGGCGTGACGCTGGCCTGAGTCCCGGATGGGAATGAGAGAGAAAAGGACGTAGTTGAGGTTATGGTACGGAACACCGCGCGAGAGATCGCCATTCATCTGTCCTACGAGCTGAGCTTCACCGACAAGCCGGTGGAGGAGCTGCTGGACGAGCGCCTGACACCGGAGTCCTTCGCCGCCCTGGCGGAGGAGGACCCGCTGTATCAGGAGACGCCCAACGCCAAGCAGGCGGACTACATCCGCCGCCTGGTGCGGGGCGTGGCCGACCACGCTCCGGAGCTGGACGGGTATATCGCCAAATACGCCAAGGGGTGGAATTTTGCCCGGATCCCCCTGGTGGCCTCCGCCATCATGCGGGTGGCCATGTATGAGATTTTGTACATGCCGGACATCCCCCACGGCGCCTCCATCAACGAGGCGGTGGAGATCGCCAAGAAGTATGAGACGCCGGAGACGGTGAAGTTCATCAACGGCATCCTGGGCACCTTCGTGCGCCGGGAGACAGCGGAATAAGGGCAGTCCTGCGGAGCGGGACGGGGGCGTGACGCCGCCGTCCGGCTCCTCGTTTTCTGCCCGCAGGGACCAAGGAGCAAACGCGTATGGAACCACATATCTATGGTGTCACAGAGGTGAATCAGCTGGTGAAGGGCCTGCTGGACAGTGCCCCGGCTTTACAGGGCGTCGCCGTCCGGGGAGAGTTGTCCAACTACAAGATCTACCCCTCCGGCCACCACTATTTCACCCTGAAAGATCAGGAGGGGGCCCTCCGGTGCGTCATGTTCCGGGGACAGGCCTCCCGCCTCCGGTTCCGGCCGGAGAACGGCATGAAGGCCGTGGCCTCCGGCCGCATCACCGTGTTCCCCCGGGACGGGGCCTATCAGCTCTACTGCGACTCCCTGATCCCGGAGGGGGTGGGGGACCTGGCGGTGGCCTTCCAGCAGTTAAAAGAAAAGCTGTGGAAGGAGGGCCTGTTTGACCCCGCCCACAAAAAGCCCCTGCCGCCCTATCCGGAGAAAATCGCCATCGTCACCTCCGGCGCCGGGGCGGCGGTCCACGACATGATCCGCATCCTCCGCCGCCGGTATCCCATCGCCAGGGTGATCCTGCTGCCGGTGCGGGTCCAGGGGGCCGAGGCCCCGCCGGAGATCGTGGGGGCCATCCGGTACGCGGACAGGTGGAAGATCGGGGACGTCATCATCACCGGCCGGGGCGGCGGGTCCATGGAGGACCTGTGGGCCTTCAACGACGAGCGGGTGGCCCGGGCCATCTACGACTGTGAGACGCCCATCATCTCCGCCGTGGGCCACGAGCCGGACGTGACCATCGCCGACTTTGTGGCGGATGCGCGGGCGTCCACCCCCTCCAACGCGGCGGAGATCGCCGTGCCGGACCAGGTGGAGCTGCTGCGGTGGCTCCGGGGCGCAGGGGAGCGGATGGCGAGAAGCGAGACGGCGCGGCTGGAGGCCGCCCGGCAGCGGCTCA
>NZ_KI271764.1:4458-5642 GCF_000469445.2 Oscillibacter sp. KLE 1745
GCTGGAGGCCGCCCGGCAGCGGCTCACCGCCCTGGCGGCCAAGCGGGTGATGACGGACGGAATGGCCTACGTCCAGGACAAGCGGCTGGACCTGGACCACTTACAGCAGCGGCTGGGGGACGTGACCGGCGCGGTGCTGGGGCGGCACCGGCAGAAATTCGCGGCCCTGGCGGCGTCGCTGGACGCCATGAGCCCCCTGGCGGTGCTGGGCCGGGGCTACGCCGTGGCCCGGGATGAACAAGGGAAGATCTTGAAAAGCTGGCGGGAGACGGCGCCGGGCAGCCGGGTGTCCGTCACGTTGGGAGAGGGCGGCTTCACCGCCGTGGTGGACAAGCCCTATACGAAGGAGGAACAGCCATGAGCGCGAAGAAACAGACGTTCGAGCAGGAGATCGCCCGGCTGGAGGAGATCGTGGCGGCACTGGAGAAGGGGGATGCCCCCCTGGCGGACTCTCTGGCGTTGTTTGAGGAGGGGACGAAGCTGATCGCCGCCTGCTCCCAGGAGCTGGACGCGGCGGAGCAGAAGGTGGTCAAGCTGATGAAGGGACCTGACGGCGCGCCGGTGGAGCTGCCCTTCGGGGAGGAGGAGCAGGGATGAGCGAACAGGTGTTTCAGACCCGGTATGAGACCTACCGCACGGCGGTGGAGTCGTATCTGGAGACCCTCTTTGCCGGGAGGCCGGACTGGCGGGACCTGTATGAGTCCATGCGGTACAGCCTGCTGGCGGGGGGCAAGCGCATCCGGCCGGTGCTGACCCTGGAGTTTGCCCGGCTGGCGGGCCTTGCGGACTGGAAGACGGCCCTGCCCATGGCCTGCGCCCTGGAGCTGGTCCACACCTACTCCCTGATCCACGACGACCTGCCCTGCATGGACAACGACGACCTGCGCCGGGGCAAGCCCACCAACCACAAGGTCTACGGCGAGACGCTGGCCGTGCTGGCGGGGGACGCCCTCCAGCCGGAGGCCTACCGCCTGATCCTGACGGCGCCGGGGCTGGACGAGAGCCGCCGGGCCGCCTGCGGCCGCATCCTGGCGGAGGTCTCCGGCGCGGACGGCATGGTGGCGGGCCAGGTGCTGGACACCCTCCACGCCCCGAAGACCGAGGCGGAGGTGACGGAGGTCCACCGGCTCAAGACCGGGGCCATGATCGCCGGGGCCTGCCGCCTGGGCGTGGCCGCGGCGGGG
>NZ_KI271764.1:5742-6057 GCF_000469445.2 Oscillibacter sp. KLE 1745
GGCCGCGGCGGGCGGAAGCGGCGGGCTGATGGCCGCCGCCGAAACGTACGCCCAGGAGCTGGGGCTGGCCTTCCAGATCCGGGACGACATGCTGGACGTGTGCGGCGACGCGGCGGAGTTCGGCAAGCCCATCGGTTCCGACAAAGAGGAGGGGAAGGTCACCTTCATGGACCTGCTGGGGCTGGAGGGCTGCAGCCGGGCGGTCCGCGCCCATACGGAGGCGGCCAAGGCCGCGGTGGCGGACTGGGACACGGACGGCTTCCTGGCCGCCCTGGCGGACTCCCTGGCGGAGCGGAACAAGTGAAGAGCGGGGCC
>NZ_KI271764.1:6157-13817 GCF_000469445.2 Oscillibacter sp. KLE 1745
CCGCCGTCCGGCGGCCCCTTTTCTGTCCGGCGCCGGGGACTGTCCGCATCGGGAGGACAGCCCGGCCGGTCACAAAAAATTTACGGACGCATATACGGAATATGTTGTATATTTATTAGATTTGTGATATACTGTATGGCGCTAAGCGGCGGCGCAGTATTCTAGTCAGATCATCCGTCTCCGAAGGAGGGGCTAAAAATCCTCTGAAGGGCACACCGATGAAACCTCTGGTGCCTGCTTGATACGCCCAGTTTCGGGTGGGTGCTGGGGGGAAGCCTGGCTTTGCCTGCGCTTGCGGACTCAGGGCGCTTTCCAATGGCATGGTGATGACGACCCTGTTTCCGTGGAGACCTGTTCTTGTGCGCGGACGTACTCCCAGTGTGGTATTCCGGGCCGCGTACGAAGCAGCTGATGAACCTGCAGCGCGGTGCATCGGCCCTGCGGGGCCGTAACGCTGTGTGCAGACGTAGCCTGCCTTGCGTGAGGCGGGTGGATGGGGGAACAACAGGCGGGGCCCTCTGGCCAGAGGGCCCGTTTGATCGCCCCCTGAAACCCGGTTTGCAAAAGAGGCTAAAGGGACGGATCGACTGGGGTGGAAATCACCTAGGCTGTCCTGACCGGGCTGAAAAGGGATTGCAGTGCGGACTAAGTGGCGATCGGGTGGCATGGCTGGCGACACTGTGCCGCGGCACCGAAGGGGGAACCGCCTCCATCGGCAACGAGAGGTGTGCCGCGGGGAAATCCAACCCGTACCTAAGCCGTAAGATTTACCTTTTCCGCCGCCGCCGACTTAGCCAACTGGAATTCATTCCCAAGTGGAGGGACTTTTTTTGAGCGATACCCCAAAGCGAAAGCGCGGACGGGAGCGGGAGAGGCCGGGCCCCTACCGGTGGGCCGTGCAGGTCTTTTTTCTTGCCATCGTCCTGTCTGCGGCATTGAGCCTTGCGTCGGAGACCAGTCTCAGCGGCGCGGGCGCGGCGGCTGCCGCGCTGGTGCTGGCGGTGTTCATCGGCCTGGGCATCCTGTTCGACATCATCGGCGTGGCGGTCACGGCGGCGGACCCCAGGCCCTTTCACTCCATGGCCGCCCACAAGGAGCCCGGCGCCAAGGAGGCGCTGGTCCTGCTGCGGAACGCCGGGCGGGTGTCCAGCGTCTGCAACGACGTGGTGGGGGACATCTGCGGCATCGTCAGCGGGACCACCACCGCCGTGATCGTGGTGCGGCTCCAGACGGCCTTTGCCCTGCCGGAGAGCGTGCTGCTGAGCGTGGCGGTGACGGCCCTGGTGTCCGGCCTCACCATCGGCGGCAAGGCCCTGGGCAAGACGGTGGCCCTGAACAAAAGCACCAGCGTGGTCTACTGGGTGGGAAGGTTTCTGCACCTGTTCCACCGCTGAGAGGAGGCTGGGTCATTTGATCTTAGAGAATATCCATACCCCGGCGGACGTGAAGGCCCTGGACCGGGAACAGCTGGAGCCCCTGTGCCGGGAGCTGCGGCAGTTCCTGGTGGAGCATGTGTCCAAAACCGGCGGCCATCTGGCCTCCAACCTGGGAGCGGTGGAGCTGACGGTGGCCATCCACCGGGTCTTCGACACATCGAAGGACCGGCTGGTGTTCGACGTGGGGCACCAGTGCTACGTCCACAAGGCCCTCACCGGCCGGCAGGCGCTGTTTGACACCCTGCGACAGTTCGGCGGCCTCTCCGGCTTCCCCAAGCCCCGAGAGAGCGAACACGACGCCTTCATCGCCGGACATGCCTCCAACTCCGTCTCCGTGGCCCTTGGGATGGCAAGAGCAAGAACTTTACAGCACTTGGATTACAGTGTTCTGGCGCTGATCGGGGACGGCGCCCTGACCGGGGGACTGGCCTATGAGGGCCTCAACAACGCCGGTGCCTCCGGCGAGCCCCTGATCGTCCTTCTCAACGACAACGGCATGTCCATCAACCCCAACGTGGGGGCGGTGGACAGCCATCTGAGCCAGATCCGCTCCAAGCCTGCCTACTACCATTTCAAGAAGTGGTACCGGGGCCTGTTCGGACAGCACCCCATGGAGAACCCGCTGTACCGGTTCAACCACAAGGTCAAGACGTCCCTGAAAAAGGCCCTGTGGCCCGGCAGCACCCTGTTTGAGGACATGGGCTTCACCTACCTGGGGCCCATCGACGGCCACGACCTGGACCGGCTGGTCCACGTGCTGGCCTGGGCCCGGGAGCTCCAGTGCCCGGTGGTGGTCCACGTGAAGACCGTGAAGGGCAGGGGCTACTCCTTCGCGGAGCAGAACCCGGACAAGTTCCACGGCGTGGGGCCATTCGATCCGGAGACGGGCCTTGTGAAGAAGAGCGGGGGAGACGACTTCTCTGCTGTGTTCGGCAGGACGCTGGCCGCCTGCGCCGCGGAGGACGGGCGCGTCTGCGCCATCACCGCCGCCATGGCGGACGGCACCGGCCTGGCCCCCTTTGCCAAAGAGTTCCCGGACCGGTTCTTCGATGTGGCCATCGCTGAGGGGCATGGCGTCGCCATGGCCGCGGGCCTGGCCAAGCAGGGGATGCTCCCGGTGTTTGCCGTGTACTCCTCGTTCCTCCAGCGGGGCTACGACATGCTGATCCATGACGTGGCCCTCCAGCGGCTCCATGTGGTGCTGGGGGTGGACCGGGCGGGTCTGGTGGGGGCCGACGGCGAGACTCACCACGGCTGCTTCGACGCGCTGTTCCTGTCGGAGATCCCCGGGTTTACGGTGCTGTGCCCTGCCAGCTTTGCGGAACTGCGGCGGATGCTGCGGCAGGCATTGTTTGAGATCGACGGGCCTGTGGCGGTCCGGTATCCCCGGGGCGGCGAGGGCGATTACCGGGAGGACCGGTCCGGTGCGCCGGTGGTCCGGCTCCGGGAGGGGGAGGACGTCACGCTCCTCACCTACGGCGTGCTGGTGAATCAGGCCCTGGCGGCGGCGGACCTGCTGGAACGGCAGGGCGTCAGGACCGAGGTGCTGAAGCTGAATCAGATCTCCCCCCTGGAGTATGAGACGCTGGCGCCCTGGCTGGCGGGGAAGAAGCTGCTGGCAGTGGCGGAGGATGCCTTCGGCGCCGGGTGCGTGGGCCAGCGGACGGCGGCCATCCTGGCCCAGCACGGCCAGGCGCCGGAGAAGCTGGTGCTCATCAACCTGGGCAAGACCTTCCTGCCGGAGGGGACCGTGCCCCAGCTGGAGCATCAGGCAGGCATCGACGCCGCGGGCATCGCCCGGGCGGTACAGGAGGCGCGTACATGAGTGAAAAAAAACGGCTGGACGTCCTGCTGACGGAGCGGGGCCTTCAGGAGAGCCGCCAGCGGGCCCAGGCGGTCATCATGAGCGGCGAGGTCTTTGTGAACGGCCAGCGGGTGGACAAGCCCGGCACCGCCGTGGCGGAGGACGCCCAGATCGAGGTCCGGGGCGGCACGCTGGCATACGTCAGCCGGGGCGGGCTGAAGCTGGAGAAGGCCATGGCCGCCTTCCCCATCGACCTGAACGGCGCCGTCTGCGCCGACATCGGCGCCTCCACCGGCGGCTTCACCGACTGTATGCTGCAAAACGGCGCGGAGAAGGTCTACGCCGTGGACGTGGGCTACGGCCAGCTGGCCTGGAAGCTCCGCAGCGACCCCAGGGTGGTGTGCCTGGAGCGGACCAACGCCCGGTATCTCACCCACGAGCAGGTGCCGGACGCGCTGGACTTCGCCTCCGTGGACGTGAGCTTCATCTCCCTGAAGCTGATCCTGCCGCCCCTGAACGGCCTGCTGAAGGACGGCGGCCACGCCGCCTGCCTGGTGAAGCCCCAGTTCGAGGCCGGGCGCGAGAAGGTGGGGAAGAAGGGCGTGGTCCGGGACCCGGCGGTCCACCTGGAGGTGCTGGAGCACTTTCTGGACCACGCCGGGGACGCGGGCTTCATAGTGCTGGGACTGACCTATTCCCCCATCCGGGGCCCGGAGGGGAACATCGAGTACCTGGGATATCTGGAAAAGGGTCCCCGGCAGGAGCGTACATTTGACTTGAAGGCCCTGGTGGACGAGTCTCACCAGACCCTGAAGGAGCACGGAGAGGGAGGCAACCCATGAAAAAGATCATCCTCTGCCCCAACCCCAACCGAGACCGGGGCATGGAGACCACCCGCAGGGCAGACGCCATTCTGCGGCAGATGGGCTTCCAGACGGTGGTGTGTCCCCCCTTCAAGGACCAGAAGGACGGGGCCTATGGGGACTACAAGACCCGGCCCCTGACGGCGGAGCTGAAAAGCGCCGACCTGCTGATTACCTTCGGCGGGGACGGCACCATCCTGCATCTCGCCAAGCTGGTGGCCTTGAACAAGATTCCGGTGCTGGGCATCAACATGGGGGGCCTGGGCTTCATCGCGGAGCTGGAGGCCGGGGAGCTGGAGGCCCTGCGGAAGCTGAAGGACTGGGACTTCCAGACGGAACAGCGGATGATGCTGGACGTGACCGTCCAGCGGGAGGGCCGCCAGATCTACACGAATCTGGGCCTGAACGATGCGGTGATCCGGGAGGGTCCCATCTCCCATGTGATCCATCTGAAGATCTCCTCCGACGGGCGGCACCTGGCGGATATCGCCGGAGACGGCGTCATCGTGGCCACGCCCACCGGGTCCACGGCCTACTCCCTGTCCGCCGGGGGGCCGGTGGTGGAGCCGGTGGCCCAGACCATGGTGGTCTGTCCTATCTGCACCCACAACATGCGCTTTTCGTCCTATGTCCTCTCGCCGGAGCACACGCTGACCATCGAGCTGGAGCGCAACGGCCGCAAGCCGGTGTATCTGTTCGTGGACGAGAGCCGGGCCTTCTCCCTGAAGGCCGACGACAAGATCCAGGTCCGCCGGTCCAAGCACACCGTGCGGTTGGTGCGGCTGTCGGAGCGGAGCTTCTGTGAGATCTTTGCACAAAAAATGCTGCCAGGAGGATTTGAAGATGAAAAATGACCGGCAGAGCATGATCCTGGAGATCATCAGCCAGGAGAATATCGAGACCCAGGAGCAGCTGCTCGTCCGTCTCCAGGAGCGGGGGATCACCAGCACCCAGGCCACCATCTCCCGGGACATCAAGCAGATGCACCTCATCAAGGAGCCGGTGGGCCATGGAGTGTACAAGTACGCCGTGTCCGGCAACCGGACCCGGCTGAACTTCGCGGAGAAGCTGCGGACCATCTTCCGGGAGAGCATCACCAGCATCGACAGCGCACAGAACATCGTGGTCATCAAGACCATGCCGGGCCTGGCCAGCGCCGCCTGCGCCGCGCTGGACGACATGGGCGTCGCCTACATGGTGGGGTCCCTGGCGGGAGACGACACGGCCTTTCTGGTGATGCGGGACACGGAGTCCGCGGCCAGCTTCTGCGAGGAGATCAAGGAGATGCTGTGAGGCATCCCCGGCGGGAGCCGGTTCCTCCCGTCCAACGGGATGCGCCCTACAAAATATGGAACAGATTCGATATTAAGGAGATCACTGGATGTTCAAAGTGCTGAAAACCGAGGGCCGCGCCCGGCGCGGCGAATTCTCCTGCGCCCACGGCGGCGTGGTCCAGACGCCGGTGTTCATGAACGTAGGCACACAGGGGGCCATCAAGGGCGGCGTCTCCGCCCATGATCTGAAGGAGGTGGGCTGCCAGATCGAGCTCAGCAACACCTACCACCTGCACCTGCGGCCGGGCGACCATATCGTCCGGCAGATGGGGGGGCTCCACAAGTTCATGGACTGGGACGGCCCCATCCTGACGGACTCCGGCGGGTTCCAGGTGTTCTCCCTGGCCTCTTTGCGGAAGATCCGGGAGGAGGGGGTCACCTTCGCCTCCCACATCGACGGGCACAGGATCTTCATGGGGCCGGAGGAGTCCATGCAGATCCAGTCCAACCTGGGCAGCGACATCGCCATGGCCTTTGACGAGTGCGTGGAGAACCCCGCGACCTACGAATACGCCAAGGCCAGCTGTGAGCGCACCGCCCGCTGGCTGGAGCGGTGCAAGGCCGAGCACGACCGCCTCAACGCCCTGCCGGACACGGTGAACCCGGGGCAGATGCTCTTCGGCATCAACCAGGGCGCCACGTTTGCGGACCTGCGGGTGTGGCACATGGACCAGATCGCCAAGATCGACTGCGACGGCTACGCCATCGGGGGTCTCGCGGTGGGGGAGCCCGCGGAGGTGATGTACGAGATCATCGACGCGGTGGAGCCCCACATGCCCAAGGACAAGCCCCGGTACCTCATGGGCGTGGGCACTCCCAGCAACATCATCGAGGGCGTGGCCCGGGGCGTGGACTTCTTCGACTGCGTGATGCCCTCCCGCAACGGCCGCCATGGCAAGCTCTTCACCTGGGAGGGCACGGTGAACATCCTCAACGAGAAGTACGCCACCGACCCCCGGCCCATCAGCGAGAGCTGCGGCTGCCCCGCCTGCCGCCGCTTCTCCCGGGCGTACATCCGGCACCTGTTCAAGGCGGATGAGGTGCTGGCCCTGCGGCTGGCGGTGCTGCACAACCTGTACTTCTACAATGAGCTGGCCGCCCGCATCCGCCGGGCCCTGGACGAAGGGACGTTCGCGGATTTTCGGGCCCGTTACAGCGGAAATTTGGAAAAACGCGCATGACCCCCTTGCAAAAGCTGGTATATCTGCTATAATATTGTCATTCTGACTTTGGAACGAAAAGGAGTTTTGTTGTTATGGAAGGCGCTTCCTCCTCTATCATCATGCTGGTTGTTCTCATTGCGGTGTTCTACTTCATGCTGATCCGCCCGGAGAACAAGCGGAAGAAAAAGGCTCAGGAGATGCGGGACAGCCTGAAGAAGGGCGACACCATCACCACCATCGGCGGCATCGTGGGCAAGATCGTCATGGTCAAGCCGGACACCATCGTCATCGAGACCAGCGACGACCGGGTTCGTATGGAGCTGACCAAGTGGGCCGTCTCCACCACCGGTGTCCAGTCCTCCGGCGAGGAGAAGTCCTCCAAGGAGGAGAAGAAAGAGGACGAGGTCAAGAAGACCGAGGAGATCCCCGAGGCTCCCGCCGAGGAGACCGATGCATCCTCTGAAGAGGAAAAGAAGGACTAACCCATCATAAAACCACCCTCCCTTGTCATAAGCTCGGATAGAGCGATGACAGGGGAGGAATTTTTATGGGTAACGGGCGGAAACAGACAGCCCTGTGGCTGGTGTTCGTAGAGGGCGCGGCGCTGTCTCTGGGGATCTATCTGCTGCTGACGGTGCTGCTGTCCGCGCTGGTGGTGAAGGCGGTGCTGCCGGAGGAGGGGAGCTTTCCCGCTGTGGCGGCGTCGTGCTGTCTGGCGTCCTTCGCCGGGGCCATGCTCAGCGTCCGCCGCTCCTCCTGGGGCAGCCTGGCCAGCGCCATGGTGAGCGCCGCAGGCTTTCTGCTGGCGGTGGTGGCTGTGGCGCTGCTGTGCTGGCAGCAGATCACCTGGCTGGGCCGCGGGGGCGTGCTGCTGCTGTGCGGCGCAGGCGGGGGACTTCTGGCGGGCCTGCTGGGCGGGCGCCGGAGGAAGCGGAAGCGCCGTCCGGTCCGCAGGGGCCGCAAGGCCTGAAAAGCCGCTTGTGAATTTCACCAAAAATACAGATCTGAGCCCTGCCGCGGAGACTGCGGCCACAGTCGGGAGGTCTCCCGCGGCAGGGGA
>NZ_KI271764.1:13917-16556 GCF_000469445.2 Oscillibacter sp. KLE 1745
TTTTCGGGGCGGGGGAGGTGATCTCTCACGCCGATTTTACGAAGTTAACATAATATTGTTTACATAATATTTTGCCATAACTCACAAAAAACGGAAAATTCCCGTAAATTCCTTGCAAAATCCGGCGAATTCAACTATATTAGAACAAGCAAGGTCTTACGTCAACCGCTACATAAATCCGCCTGCCCCCGCATAGGATGCGGTGAGGTGAGGCGGATTGAACACGAGAACATTGACGAAGCGGCCCACGGTCCAGCTGCCCACGCTGCCCCGCCTGCTTCTGCTGGCGCTGTTCTTCCTGGCCGGCGTCCTTTTGGGACAGGTCCTGTCGGGCCGGGTGCCGGACACCACGGGGGACGAGCTGCGGCGGTATCTGGAGGACTACGTCCGCCTGGGGGGCGAGGGAGCGCCCACTGTCCAGACGGCTCTGTCGGCCCTGGTGATCTATTTCCGCTATCCGCTGTTTGCATTTCTGCTGGGGTTCGCCTCCATCGGGGTGGTGCTGCTGCCCTGTGTGACGGCGGCTTACGGCTTTTTTCTGTCCTTTTCCGTGTGCTGCTTCACGGCGGCCTTCGGCGTGGACGGCGTGCTGCTGGCCCTGGCGGTGTTCGGCCTGCGGTGCATGGTGACCCTGCCCTGCTATTTCCTGCTGGCGGCGGCCTCCTGGGGGACGTCCGCGGGACTGGCGGCCGTGTCCTTTGGGAGAGGACGGCGGACTGCCCCTGTGGTCTACGGCCGGGCCTGCTGGGTCCGGTTCGGCGCCTGCTGTCTGGCGCTGCTGGCGGGTGTGTGTGCGGAGCTGTTTTTGTCCCCGGTGCTGCTGCGGCTGATGCTGGAGCGCATCCTGGGGTAGAGAGAAAGAGAGAGGGAGGAGAGCACCCTTGGCAAGAGACGACATTGCGGACTTTGGGACTTATCTGGCGGAGGAGCGTCACGCCTCCCAGAACACCATCTGCTCCTATCTGCGGGACGTGACCCAGTTCTCCGCGTATTTGCGGGAGCACCAGAGCTGCACGCTGCGGCAGGCCGGCGGAGAGATGATTCAGGACTACATGAGCTGGATGCGGGGGCGGGGGAAGTCCGCCGCCTCGGTGACCCGGTTCCTGGCCTCCGTCAAGTCGTTTTACAACTTTCTGCTCTCCGCCGGCGCCGTAAAGGCCAACCCCGCCAAGAGCATCAGCGCGGACCGGGCAGAGCGGAAGTATCCGGAGATCCTCACCAGCAAAGAGGTGGAGCTGTTTCTGGAGCAGCCCCGGTGCGTGGATGCCAAGGGATACCGGGACCATGCCATGCTGGAGCTGCTGTACGCCACCGGCATCCGGGTCAGCGAGCTGATCTCCCTGGACCTGAAGGACCTGAATCTCTCCGCGGGCTTCATCCGGTGTGCCAGCCGGGGCAAGGAGCGGATCATCCCCCTGTACCACACGGCCGTGAAGGCGCTGCAGGACTATGTGCGGGATATCCGGCCCCAGCTGATCGCCGACGGCGGCGAGCAGGCCCTGTTCGTGAACATGAACGGCGAGCGCATGAGCCGCCAGGGGATCTGGAAGATCATCAAGTACTATCAGGAGAAGGCGGGGATCGAAAAGGACATCACCCCCCACACCCTGCGCCACTCCTTTGCCGTCCACCTGCTGGAAAACGGCGCGGACCTGCGGTCCATCCAGGAGATGCTGGGCCATGCGGACATCTCCTCCACCCAGATCTACACCCATGTGGTGAAGCACCAGCTGAAGGATGTGTATCAGAAAGCCCATCCCCGGGCGTAATTCCAAGGGGAGCACCGGCGCCTCCCGCCGACGCTCCGGCGGGCAGAGCCCGCCTCTGCCGATCCCCTCGCCTTTGCACGGCAAAGACGGCCCCCGGCCGACTGCGGCCAGGGGCAGAGGCGTCCCGTCCAGGCACATGCCCTGGCCGGGACTTTTTTCTGCGCAAACGCACGGCAGACCACGGAAATGCACAGCGGCGTTCTGCCTGCCTGTGAAAAAATTTTCCGCCGCCGCAAACAAAACCGGCTGCCTGGGACTCAAATAGGTGAAGAGAAGAGAAAGGAGGACCGCCATGGATCACGACGAATTCGCCCGCCGGGCGGAGGCTCTCCGGGCCCGGCTGTACCGGACGGCGTACCTGTACCTGGGCAGCGAGGCCGACGCCCTGGAGGCGGTGGACGAGGGCGTATACCAGGCCCTGCGGGCTTTGCGGCAGCTGCGTCAGCCGGACTTTTTCGAGACCTGGCTCACCCGGATCGTGCTGAATGCGTGCCACCGGGAGTTGCGGCGCCGGCGGCGCCTGGCCGGGGAGGAGGCTCTGCCGGAGAGCGCCGGTCCGGATGCCTATGACGCCCTGCCCCTGAAGGAGGCCGTCCGCCGCCTGCCGGAGGAATTGCGGGCGGTGGTGATCCTGCGGTACTTCGCAGGATACACCCAGGCGGAGACCGCCCGGGCATTGAACATTCCCCAGGGCACCGCGGCCACCCGCCAGCGGCGGGCATTGCAGCTGCTGCGCCTGGAACTGGGAGAGGAGGGAGACGCATGACCCGAAACGAGGAATATCAGGCCCTGCTCCAGGAGCTGGAGACCACACCGGCGGCCCTGGACGGCGCCGTGGAGCGGGCGCTGCGCCGCCGGAAACGGGACCGC
>NZ_KI271765.1:0-454 GCF_000469445.2 Oscillibacter sp. KLE 1745
CCGGAGGATGTTGATGAGACTGGCCGTGCCCTCCGCCAGCTCCTCCACATAGGCGCGGCAGACGGCAAGGGCCGTCTCGTCCCCCGCCTCTGCCGCCAGAAAGGGCGTCCGGCCGTCCACGCCGCCGGCCTCTTCTGCCAGACGGCAGAGGGCGCTCTCCGGATGGGCGGCCATGGCCGCCTCCGTCCGGCGGATCAGCGCCGTGGCGGAGGCGTACTGTTCCCAGCAGCCCCTGCGTCCGCAGGGGCAGGGCTCTCCTCCGGCATGGAGCACCATGTGCCCCGCCTCGCTGGAGGATTCGCCGCCCCGCAGGCGGCCGTCCAGAATGATTCCGGCCCCCAGGCCGGTGCCCAGGGTCAGCACCACGAAGTCCCGCAGACCCCGGCCCGCGCCCTGGAAATACTCCCCTACGGCAGCACAGTCCGCGTCGTTGCCCAGCAGCACCGGCAGGGCC
>NZ_KI271765.1:554-6651 GCF_000469445.2 Oscillibacter sp. KLE 1745
GCCCAGCCGCCGGCGGAACAGGGCCGCCAGATCCGTCCGCTCCAGGGGGATGTTGGTGGTGTACAGAACCTCTCCGCCGGAGACGGCCCCCGGCAGGCCGATGCCCACGCCCTCCGCGTCCCCGGGCACCGCTCCGGCGGTGGAGAGCACCTCCGCCGCCAGATCCGCCAGGTCCGCCGCAAAGGTCTCCGCCCCCCGGAAGTCCAGGGGGCGGCGCGCCGCCGCCAGAAGGCGGCCCGTCTCGTCCGTCAGGCCCGCCTTCAGGTTGGTGCCGCCCACGTCGATGCCGATGAAGAATCTGCTCATTTCTGTTTCCGGCTGCCCTGCTCCGCCCGCAGGTCCACCCGCTGGGCCAGCTCCTGGGCGGCGTTGAAGCCGTAACGCCGGTGGCGGTTGTTCATGGCCGCCACCTCCACGATGCTGGCCAGGTTCCGGCCCGGCCGCACCGGGATGGTGACGCAGGGGATCTCCACGCCCATGATGTCGATGTGGTGATCCTCAATGCCCAGCCGGTCATAAAACTTCGTCTCGTCCCACTGCTCGAACTGGACCACCAGGTCGATCCGGGATTCCTCCATGATGGCGCTCATGCCGAAGAGCTGGCGCACGTCGATGACGCCGATGCCCCGCAGCTCGATATAATGGCGGATCACCTCCGGCGCAGTGCCGATCAGCTGGTTGGAGATGCGGCGGATCTCCACCGCGTCATCCGCCACCAGCCGGTGGCCCCGCATGATGAGCTCAATGGCGGACTCGCTCTTGCCGATGCCGGAGTCGCCGGTAATCATCACGCCCTCGCCGGAGATGTCCAGCAGTACGCCGTGGCGGGTGACGCAGGGCGCCAGCACCCGGTTCAGATACTCGATGGTGTGGCTGGTGAACTCCACGGTGGTCTCCTCGGTCCGCAGCAGCGTCCGCTCGTGGACCCGGGCGCTCTCCAGGCACTCCGGGAAGCAGTCCAGCCCCCGGGAGATCACCAGGGCCGGGATGTCGTAAAGAAACAGGTCGTCGAAGCACTTGCGCCGCTGCTCCGCCGTCAACCCCTTGAGATAGGTGATCTCCGCCTTGCCCAGCACCTGGAGGCGGCGGGGGTCAAAGTAGTCGTAGAAGCTATGAAACTGGAGGCCGGGACGGTTCACGTCCGTGATAGTGAGCAGCGCCGTGTCATAGTCGCTGCCCCTGTTCAGCACCTCCAGATTGAAGAGGGTGACCAGCTCCGAGATCTTCAGGCCATGTTCTTGCATCGTGTCCTCCCCTTTTCTTGCGGCGCCCGGGACTGGGACGCCGGTTTTCTCCCAGGCCGGGCCCACGCCCGGCGCGGTGGATGGATCGCCGCACCCGCGCTCCGGTGTGCGGAAGTAACTCTATTATATATGAATCTCACCGCTTGCGCAACACCCAGCCGCCGGTTTCCCGGTCGGGCCCTGTGCCCGCGGCCGAATCCGGCCGGTCTGTCGGAGCGGGGCGGGCTCTTGCCTCCGGCCGCCGGTTGTGTTACCATAGGTGCGGCCGGTGGTATTTCCACAGATGACATGAAAAGGAGCGTGGCGTCCATGCTGAACTGTATTGCCGTGGGGCTTGGGGGATTCCTGGGGTCCGTGTGCCGTTATCTGGCTGGGCAGATTCCACTGGGAAGGGACTGGGGCTTTCCCGTCCGGACGCTTGCCATCAACCTGATCGGCTCCTTTCTCATCGGCGCCGTCACGGCGCTGGCCCTGAAGCGGGCCGCCCCCGACCCCAGGCTGGTGCTCTTCCTGAAGGCAGGGGTGTGCGGGGGCTTCACCACCTTCTCCTCTTTTGCCCTGGAAACCGGAGATCTTCTGCAAAGCGGGCGCACGGCGGCGGCCCTGCTCTATGCGGCGGCAAGCCTGATCCTCGGCGTTGCGGCGGTATTTGCCGGGGAAGCGGCGGTGCGCTGACGCCCCCTTGGCGTACAGTTGAAAAAAGCTTGTGTTTTTTTGAAAATTTTACTTGCATTTTCAAAACTTTTCTGTTATGATACCAGTTGTGCCTGCAGATGGCATGGAAGTACGCAACAGCAAGGAGGTGCAACGGATGGCTAAGTGCGAGTTCTGCGATAAGGGCGTTACGTTCGGCATCAAGGTCTCTCACTCTCATCGGCGTTCCAATCGGATGTGGAAGCCCAATGTGAAGCGTGTGAAGGCAATTGTCGACGGCTCTCCCCGCCATGTGTATGTTTGTACCCGGTGTATGCGTTCCGGCAAGGTCACCAGAGCGGTCTGACATGGACAAACGAAATCCCGAACCACCCGGTTCGGGATTTTTTGCTGTATATTCGCAGTCTCAGAAAGGAGCCGTATGGAACAGCCCATTCTCCCCCTGCGGGACGCGCCCGTCCTGGCGGACGCGGCCGCCGTCTGGTTCAGCCGCCGCTGGGGAATCCCGGCGGAGTCCTACCGGGAGAGCATGGAGCAGTGCCTCCGCCGGAAGGCGCCGGTTCCCCAGTGGTACGTGGTCCGGGACGGCGGTCGCCTGCTGGCCGGGGCCGGCGTCATCGCAAACGACTTCCACGACCGGAAGGACCTGACGCCCAATCTCTGCGCCCTGTTTGTGGAGCCCCCCTGGCGGGGCCGCGGGACCGCCGGGCGCCTGCTGGACTTCATCCGGCGGGACCTGGGCGCCATGGGGATCCCCCGGCTCTACCTGGTGACGGACCACACCGCCTTTTACGAGCGGTACGGCTGGACGTTTCTGACCATGGTCACCGGGGACGACCATCTCCCGGAGCGGATGTATACCGCCCCCACCCTGCCCCCCGCGTCCGGCGCCCGTGTGCCGCCGGACAGAATCAGCCCTTGACATTCCAAGGGTTTCAGGGGATAATGTACGTTGTTATTTTTTGTAATTTACCCGATATGGAGGTATTTGCATGGCATTGGATCAGAGCTTTTTCCAGGAGATGGAGGCCCGCATCCCCAAGGGGAAGGTCCGCACCCGGTTCGCCCCCTCTCCCACCGGCTATATGCACGTGGGCAATCTGCGGACGGCCCTGTACACCTGGCTCATCGCCCGGCACGCCGGCGGCACGTTCATCCTGCGGATCGAGGACACCGACCAGGGCCGCCTGGTGGAGGGCGCCACGGACGTCATCTACCGCACCATGGCGGAGTGCGGCCTGACCCATGACGAGGGCCCCGACGTAGGCGGCCCCGTGGGCCCCTATATCCAGTCGGAGCGCCGGGACCTGTATCAGCCCTACGCCCACCTGCTGGTGGAAAAGGGCGCCGCCTACTACTGCTTCTGCGAGAAGGCCGCATCCGAGGAGGACGCCGGTGACTTTGACCGCGCCGACGATCCCTGCCGGGATCTGTCCCCGGAGGAGGCCCGACAGCGTGTGGAGGCCGGCGAGCCCTATGTGATCCGCCAGCGGATCCCCCACGAGGGCACCACCACCTTCCACGACGTGTCCTTCGGCGACATCACCGTGGAGAACAAGACCCTGGACGACCAGGTGCTGCTGAAGCGGGACGGCCTGCCCACCTACAACTTCGCCAATGTGGTGGACGACCACCTGATGGGCATCACCCACGTGGTACGGGGCAGCGAGTACCTCAGCTCCGCCCCCAAGTACAATCTGCTGTACGAGGCCTTCGGCTGGGACATCCCCACCTACGTCCACTGCTCCCCCGTTATGCGGGACCAGCACAACAAGATGTCCAAGCGCCACGGGGACCCTTCCTACGAGGACCTGAAGGCCCAGGGTTATCTGACGGAGGCCATTTTGAACTATGTGGCTCTGCTGGGCTGGGCCCCCAAGGGCGAGCGCAGCGAGCAGGAGATCTTCTCCCTCAGCGAGCTGGTGGAGGCCTTCGATATCGCCGGTATCTCCAAGTCCCCCGCCATTTTTGACATCGACAAGCTCACGTACTTCAACGCCACGTATCTCCGCGCCATGGCGCCGGAGGACTTCGCCAAAGCGGCGGAGCCCTATATCCGTGAGGCCGTGAAGAACCCCGTCATCGATGTGAGTGCCGTGGCCGCCCTGCTCCAGGCCCGCTGTGAGAAGCTGACCGAGATCCCGGAGAAGGTGGATTTCTTCGACCAGCTGCCGGACTACGGCGTGGAGTGCTTCACCAACAAGAAATCCAAGACGAATCCCGAGGTCTCCCAGGCCATGCTGGAGGCCGCCATCCCCGCCCTGGAGGGCATCGGCGACTGGACGGCGGACGCAGTCCACGACACCCTGATCGCCCTGGCGGAACACCTGGGCGTGAAGAACGCCACCCTCATGTGGCCGGTGCGGATCGCCGCGGCCGGCAAGCTGGTGACCCCCGGCGGCGCCGTGGAGATCTGCCACATCCTTGGTAAGGATGAGACCCTGCGCCGCCTGCGGCTGGGCCTGGACAAGCTCCGGGCATGAGGCGGTTTCTGGCGGCCCAGTTCGCCCCGGTGCTCCGGGCCTGGCGGAACGGATATGAGGCCGAGGTCCGGCGCGCCGCCATCGCCTTTTTCCTGCTGGTCTTCCTGGCCTTCGGCGTGTGTCTGGCGGTGCCGGAGCTGCGGCTCGGCTTTTCCGCCTATCTCCAGCACCTGTTCCAGGGCATGGACCTGACGGACGGGGCCGGGAACCTCTCCCCGCTTCTGCTGCTGGCCAACAATCTGCGGGCCTGTGCCGTCACCATGCTCTATGGGCTGATCCCCTTTGTGCGTCTCCCGGCCCTGGCGCTGGGCGTGAACGCGGTGCTGCTGGGCGGCCTCGCCGCCTGCTATGCCGCCACGGACACCACCATGCTGCTGTATGCCGCCAGCCTGCTGCCCCACGGGATTTTCGAGCTGCCCGCCTTGATCCTGGCCTTTTCCATGGGGCTGTACATCTGCGGGCACCTGACCCGCCGCTGCCGCCGCGATCCGGCCGCCCTTCCTCTGGGCGCGTGCCTGGGGCTGGCGGCCCGGCTGCTGGTCTTCCTTCTGCTGCCGCTGCTGATCCTGGCGGCGCTGACGGAGGCCTACGTGACGCCCCTCGCCGCGGGGCTGTTCCTCTGAATCACAATCCACAGAAAGGATGCATTTCCGACTATGAGTAAAACCACCATCCCCTCCGGCTACCGGATGCCCCTCAGCAACAACGAGCTCCAGCGGGCCATCGAGCTGATCCACCAGGAGTTTCAGCACAGCCTTTGTGTGCGCCTGAACCTGCACCGGGTCTCCGCCCCCCTGTTCGTGGACGGCCGCACCGGCCTGAACGATGACCTGAACGGCGTGGAGCGCCCTGTCTCCTTTGACATCCCCGATGTGGGCACCGACGGCCAGGTGGTCCACTCCCTGGCCAAATGGAAGCGCCTGGCCCTGAAGCGGTACGAGTTCCCCGAGGGAACGGGCCTCTACACCAACATGAACGCCATCCGGCGGGACGAGGAGGTGGACAACCTCCACTCCATCTATGTGGACCAGTGGGACTGGGAGAAGCATATCTCTCCCAAAGACCGGAACGTGCTGTACCTGAAGGAGACGGTGCGCGACATCGTGGGCGCCATCTGCGACACCTCCGCTGCCCTGCGCAACGCCTTCCCTGCCCTGACCTTCAAGCCGGACCGGGACGTGTACTTCATCACCACCCAGGAGCTGGAGGACCGCTATCCCGACCTGACGCCCAACGAGCGGGAGGTGGAGATCTGCCGCAAGCATCACACCGTGTTTCTGATGCAGATCGGCAAGACCCTAGCCTCCGGCAAGCGCCATGACGGCCGCGCTCCCGACTACGACGATTGGGAGCTGAACGGCGATATCCTCATGTGGAACCCCATTCTGGAGCGGAGCTTCGAGCTGTCCTCCATGGGCATCCGGGTGGACGCCGCGGCTCTGGACCGCCAGCTGACTGCTGCGAACTGCAACCAGCGCCGGGAGCTGCCCTTCCACAAGATGCTGCTGAACGGTCAGCTGCCCCAGTCCATCGGCGGCGGCATTGGCCAGTCCCGGCTGTGCATGTTGCTGATCGGCACCTGCCACATTGGCGAGGTTCAGGTGAGCCTGTGGGATGCTGACACCATGAAAACATGTGAAGATGCTGGTATCACGCTGTTGTAAAGTAAAGTTACCATACAGAAAAGCCGCCCGCCGCAGATCACGGCGGGGGGGT